>JAEUSO010000044.1:0-7662 GCA_016788605.1 Candidatus Kapaibacterium sp.
ATTACTTTGCCATCAGCGAACGCACAGAGTATTATCAGGATACCAACGGTATGCTTACCGGCGCGTTGAACCTGAATGCCTACGGTCAGACGCTTGGTATGGAATACCACCCGTTGGCAAACCTCTACATTCGCGGCGAAGTGCGTGCTATTATCCAAACGGGTAACTCGGCGGCAGGGTTCACCAACCAAGCGGGCGGCGCGGCGGCAAGCCGTATCGAAGAAGTGATGAGCGTGGGCGTTTCGTTCTAAACTCTCCCCGAAACAATTCTCTTGCGGCTTCCGGTAGTTCTTACCGGAAGCCGTTGTTTTTGAATGCAGAGTGGAGTATGTTCAGTTGCATGCTTCCAATCAAAAAAAAGGGCACCACAGTTACCCGTGATGCCCCAAACGTCCGTTGGTGGAATCCGTTTATTTCAGTTTGGCAATCTTCATTGCTTCGGGGAAAAGTGTGAGTGCTTTTTGCAACTGCTTGTCCACGCTTGTGTAGGCGGCAGCCGAGCCGTTGGTACTCCAAATGCCATACGCCACACGCGCCTTCAGTTCGGTGCGGATGAAGTCCTCGTCTTCCTTATAGCCCTTGTCGTCCCATTCCACTTTTTTGGTTTTCGCCATGTCGCGCAAGCCCTGTATCATGTCGTCGCCCACGGTGAAGCCGCGCATGAACGCACGGAGGTCGCTGCCGTATTTGGCGCGGAGTTCCGCACCGTGGTCTTTCATGTAGGTGTTCACAATGTATTCGTGAAACACGCTCTTGGCGCGAAGCTGACGGCTGAACATATTGATTGTGTCGCTCTTGACGATGTAATCAGGCGTAATGCCGCCGCCGCCAAGAATTGTGCGCCCGCTCAATGTTTTGAACTTTGGCTTCGAGGAATCCTTTGTGTCGGTGTTGTGGGTGATGTTTTCGCCTTCTTCGCCTTCGTCGCGCCCAACGCCGCCGTAGTATTTGGATTTATCCTTATACGGACGCTGGATGGAGCGACCCGACGGTGTGTAATAGCGCGAAATCGTCAGACGGAATGCAGAGCCGTCACCCAACGGATACTGACGCTGCACAAGCCCTTTGCCGAACGAGGTTTCGCCGACAACAAGCCCGCGGTCGAGATCCTGAATCGCACCCGAGACAATCTCGCTTGCCGATGCGGAGCCGCCGTTCACCATCACGACAAGCGGCATTTTCTCGAACTCGCCGCCGCTGGTTGAAACAAGCTCCTCGTCGAAATTCGCCTGACGACCTTTGGTATAGACAATCTTGTAGCCGCCGGGTACGAACTCGTCGGCAATCTTGTATGCCTGATCCATATAGCCACCCGGATTATTCCGCAGGTCAAGGATGAGTTTCTTCATACCGTCGTTGCGAAGTTTGCGTGCCGATTCCATGACTTCGTCGAAGGTAGTGGCGGAGAACCGGTTCACGGCAATCACGCCCACATCACTGCCCTCGACCATATAGGATGCACTGACGCTGTAGAGCGGGATTTTATCGCGGGTGATGGTGAACTCAAGGATTTTCGACTCGCCGGCGCGGCGGATGTCCACCCGTACCTGCGTGCCTTTGGGTCCGCGTAGTTTTTTCGGAACGTCCTCGCGGGTAAGTCCAACGGCGGATTGCCCGTCAATGCGAACGATTTTATCGCCCGCCAGAATGCCGAGTGCCTCTGAGGGTCCGCCGCTGATAGGTGTGACTATGGTAATCGTATCGTTCAGAATATCGAACTCAACGCCCACACCCTCGAAACTTCCTTTGAAATCCTCCTCCACTTTGGTCAGTTCTTTGGCGGGGATATACACCGAGTGCGGGTCGAGTTCATTGAGCATGCCTTTAATTGCCGCTTCGGTAAGCTTTTGTGTATCCACATCATCCACATAGTTTTTCGATGCCATGTTCAAAATCGTATTGAACTTCTGCACTTGGTCGTAGATGCTGTCGCCTGAAATAAGTTGCGGACTCATCACTGCGCCAATGCCGATACCGCCCAAAAGGACGGCTGCGCCGATAAGGTACGTGCGTAATCGTGTCGGTTGTTTTGCCATACGGTACTACTGGTAAAAAATAATATTCTGTTCTATAAGCCGGCTTGTTTACCAAGCGGGCTAAGTGCCGCCTGCGTATTCCACCTGCGGATGCGGCTACAAATTATGAAGAAAACCGTGTTCGCCGCAGATGCGCTTCATTGCCATTCTCCTGACATCCGCGCTTCTCAACGCTTGCCAACGACGAATGGTTGCTTTGTTTTGGTGTAGATAACATTCGTTTAACAGAATTTCCGGATGGATGTCGGGTCGGCTTACTTGATTTCCGATTCATGCACCACAGGGTCTATGCCCAGCCATTAAGCGATTTTTATCGCCTTTGGTTTCGTCGTCTTCTTCCGCGCCGTTATATCCATATCTATACCCCGCACCCCACTCGCGCTGCGGCTGCGCCATGCCGTAGGGGTAGTAGTTCGTGTAGCTCTTCAAATCAACCTTGAACGTGCCGCCGTCAGGCAACTTCACGTCACCAACCACCGCACGCACATTGCCCAAGTGGTCGGTCAGTTCGTAGAGCTTTGCGCCCACTCGCCGCGTGGCTTTTACGCCGTCGGTAAAGTTGTTTTTGTATTTGGTTTATGCTTCGCAAACGGCACCGCACCACACGTTTAACCACCACCCGCACTATGCCGGAAAAGGCAGGTTATTTTCAAAGAACCAGTTTGGCGGCGCGACAATAAGAATACCAGCGACGGTTGGCAAGAGCCGGATGCGAAGCAATAACTTACCATACTTAAGGGGCATGATAGAGCAAATTAATTTTGCTATTGACTTTAGTCAAAAATCTCCCTTAATTTTTCAAAATCCTCTATTAAATTAGAATTAACTCCACTTTTTTCAATCGCATATTTCAAGAAACGTAATAACTTCATGATCTCTTTTTGAAGATTGTCAATGGATACCTCATTTTTATTTTTCACATTAAGTATATCTTCTGTTCCTCCTATAACAGATCGCCATACTGTATTGATATTGACAGAGTACTTACTTTTTTCAAAGTTCCAAATGGCTGCAAATGTATTAGAAGCCCAATGTATTTCCAATCTCGAACTTTGATTGTCTTTAGTAAACTGAAAAATTTTAATAAAATCAAGAACCATTAATGATATATCGTATTTGAATGATAAAGGAATTATTACTTCGTTCCAGATTAGAACAAGATGTTCAGTTTCTAAAGGAAAAATGGATTCTATAGCATCATCTAAACTTAAGATACACTCGTTATCATCTACCCTAAGTATTGTTGGATTATTAATCTTCAATTCAAACATAAGTTTCTTGAGTTTATATTATTTAATTAATGGATATCCATGAAAAGTTCCCGTGCCATTATTCCGAACCCACATGTGAGTCGCATTCTTAGTTGTACCGTCAGGCATATGAACAATTGATGAGTGTCCGCTGGGTAATTCAAAATAGGCTCCCTCACCAGCATTTAGGGTTGCTGCCTTATTACCAGCAAAATCCAAATCAGCTTTACTTCCCCATTGTCCTTGAGGTTTTCCAGTACTTTTAGCTAATGCAGAACCTTCATCCCATTTTAAACCATGTTTTCCTCTTTTTAAATATTTTGCTTCTGGTTTGAGTGTCGTACCACCGCCACCTGCATTACCTCCGTCACCTGCATTCCCGCCACTTGTGTTTCCACCGCTGCCAGTGTTACTATTGGTCATCTGCATGTTCAGGCGGGCAATACCACGATCCGCCGCATCCATCACAATATAGCCATGACTGACTGCAACACCGCCACCTAATACCATTGCTCCGCCGAGTGTCGCGCCGCCGCCCGCTACTACCTCTGTGACCGCTCCTACTCCAAATGGTATTGCCGGTGCTGATGCCACAGCTAATGTTCCTGATCCTGCCAACGTGTACAATCCAAGTCCAGTTGTTGCAGTACCTGCTGCCATCTCAAACACTGACTGAACTTTCGCTAACTCATGTCCTTTCCGCCGTCCTGCTCCGTAGCCCGCATTTACATCTTGAATCTCGGGAAACACTCCGCCAAAGTTATCTGATGTATATGCGCTTAACGCACCCATCAAGTATGTTCCATCATAGTACGCTTGCTCTTTCGCTTTTCGCATCCCATCCTGAAAACCTTCAAACGCCTTGTCTGCACGACGTTGCATCTGATAAAAGAACTCATCTGTATTCGACCACTTTGACCTCTCAACGTCCACTATAGCCGTAGTAATCTGCCATTTACCATTCTTGTACTTCTCGATATGATTACCATTGTACGTTACCGAAGTGCCGCTCGGCATGTTTGTCAAGTCAGGATTCTTATTCGGGTCTTTAATATCCGACGTGAACTCTTGTATTTCCCCCTCTGCGCCGCTTGGGTCGGCATAGAGTATCGGATTCCCGCCCATTGCCGCATACGGGCTTTCCGACTCATGCACCACGGGGTCTATACCCAACCACAACGCCAAACGCGGGTCGTATAACCGGTAGTACGTACTGAGTGAGTTCTTATCGCCCTTTAACTCATCGTCTTCTTCAACTCCATTATAGCCATACCTGTATCCTGCGCCCCACTCGCGCTTGGGCTGCGCCATGCCGTAGGGGTAATAGTTCGTGTAACTCTTCAAATCAACTTTGAACGTGCCGCCGTCAGGCAACTTCACATCACCAACCACCGCTTCCTGCAGCGGATAATGAACAACTTTTCTTTTGCCGCTGCTGATGCCCGCGCTAATTTTGCATCCGCTTTATAGCAAGCCCTGTTAGCGCGCATGAATTATGACGACGCGCGCAGGTTGCAGACGGCGACCGTAGCTCAGTTGGCAGAGCCCCGGATTGTGGTTCCGGTTGTCGCGGGTTCAAGCCCCGTCGGTCGCCCTCGTAGAAATACAACAACGGAATAGGGATGATTGCCATCGTGCGGTCATCCTTTTTTTTCTGTATCATGCACCCGTACCGGGCAATGCCTGAATGGTTACGCCGTCGAAGCGGGGCAGGGCAGGGAACAATACACTCCATATATTGTTTTCTCACTATTCTGAATAATCATTCTTTACATCACCAAATACCATCAATATCAATGGATACAGTGGAACTGACACTACAAACACCGGCGCGGGTTGCGGCGGGTGAATTCAGCTATAAGGAAGGCGCGTACTGCGTAAAGGATATTTCCCTTGCCGCGTTTGGTCGCCGCGAAATACACCTTGCCGAAGCGGAAATGCCGGGATTAATGACCCTGCGCGAACGTTATGGCAAGAGCAAACCGCTTGCGGGTGCACGTATCGCCGGTTGCCTTCACATGACAATCCAAACCGCTGTGCTTATCGAAACACTTGTGGAACTCGGTGCAGATGTTACGTGGAGTTCATGCAATATCTTCTCGACCCAAGACCACGCCGCAGCGGCGATTGCGGCTGCCGGTATTCCGGTGTTTGCGTGGAAAGGCATGAACAACGAGGAGTTCGACTGGTGCATCGAGCAAACACTTGTTGCATTCCCCGGCGGCGAGCCGCTGAACATGATTTTGGACGACGGCGGCGACCTGACCAATATGGTACTTGACCAATATCCCGAGTTAGCAGCAGCTATCCGCGGTATCAGCGAAGAAACAACAACAGGCGTTCACCGCCTCTATGACCGCGTGAAAAACGGCACTCTGCCGCTCCCGGCTATCAATGTGAACGATTCGGTGACAAAATCGAAATTCGATAACAAGTACGGTTGTAAGGAATCCTGCGTGGATGCCATCCGCCGCGCCACCGACATCATGCTTGCGGGTAAAGTGGCGGTTGTAGCCGGTTACGGCGATGTGGGCAAAGGGTCGGCAGCATCGCTTCGCGGAGCGGGCGCACGGGTTATCATCACCGAAATTGATCCTATTTGCGCTCTTCAGGCGGCAATGGACGGCTACGAAGTAACCACGATGCGCAAGGCAATCCCACGCGCCGATATTGTGATTACCGCAACCGGTAACAAAGACATTATCAACGGCGAATTCTTCAGCATGATGAAGGATAAAACCATTGTAGGCAACATCGGTCACTTCGACAACGAGATTGACATGGCGTGGCTGAACGAAAACTTCGGTGAAAGCCGCGTGGAATTGAAGCCGCAAGTGGATATCTATACCGTCAATGGAAAAGAAATCATCATCCTTGCCGAAGGTCGTCTGATGAACCTTGGCTGCGCGATGGGACACCCCTCGTTTGTGATGTCGAATTCCTTCACCAACCAAACGCTTGCCCAAATCGAACTCTGGCAAAACGCAGCGAACTACGAAAACAAAGTGTATATGCTGCCCAAGCATTTGGACGAAGAAGTTGCACGCTTGCACCTTGCTAAAATCGGCGTTGAGTTGGAAACACTCAGCCCTGACCAAGCGGCGTATATCGGTGTGCAGGTAGAGGGTCCGTATAAGCCCGAATACTACCGCTATTAAGATTATGGAGCACCCGCCGCATAGTACGGATGCAACATCTTGAAGCAAAGCCCGTTTTTCTTGCCGGAAAGCGGGTTTTTCTTTTTCGCGGGGGAGTAGAAGGCATGTTTGCCGTTGTGCCGCCGTTCCGTAGTTTTGCGGCTCGCAACTCTTGCCGCCCCAAAAATCACCCTTGATGATTCCCATGCGGCAGTTTGCCTGAATCTCTGACAATTAATTAAACCCCTTATCCCATCTCTCGAAAAGGTATCCAATGAACGAAGGATCAATTGTACAGGTTATCGGTCCGGTAGTGGACGTAGAATTTTCCGGCAGCACAATCCCGCCCGTGCTGAACGCGCTCCGTATCCCGCGCAAAAACTCGGAAGGCAAAGACGACGTTTTGATATGCGAAGTGCAACAGCACTTGGGCGAAGACCGTGTCCGCACGATTGCCATGGACTCGACCGACGGTCTTGTTCGCGGCATGAAGGCGATTGACACCGGTGCGCCGATTTCCGTACCGGTCGGTCCGGAAGTGCTTGGTCGCATCCTCAACGTCACCGGCGATGCTATTGATAATGCAGGTCCGGTGAATACAGCAAAACGGTATCCAATCCACCGTGACCCCCCGAAGTTCTCGAACCTCTCAATCAAAAAGGAAATGTTCGAGACAGGTATCAAAGTTATTGACCTTATCGAGCCATACACCAAAGGCGGTAAAACAGGGCTCTTCGGCGGCGCGGGCGTAGGCAAAACGGTAATCATTCAGGAACTCATTCATAACATTGCAAAGCAGCACGGCGGTTATTCTGTGTTTGCAGGTGTTGGCGAGCGCACGCGCGAAGGAAACGACCTTTTCTTGGAAATGACGGAATCGAAGGTTATTGAAAAGACCTCGATGGTGTTCGGTCAGATGAACGAGCCGCCGGGCGCGCGTGCACGGGTGGCACTGACGGCACTTGCCATCGCCGAGTATTTCCGCGACGACGAAGGGCGCGACGTTCTTCTCTTCGTTGATAATATCTTCCGCTTTACCCAAGCCGGTTCGGAAGTATCCGCACTCTTAGGTCGGATGCCGTCGGCGGTGGGATACCAACCAACGCTTGCCACCGAAATGGGTACGCTGCAAGAGCGCATTGCATCAACCGACCGCGGTTCGATTACATCGGTGCAGGCGGTCTATGTTCCGGCGGACGACTTGACCGACCCCGCTCCGGCAAATACCTTCACCCACCT
>JAEUSO010000044.1:7672-16017 GCA_016788605.1 Candidatus Kapaibacterium sp.
GTACTCTCGCGCCAGATCTCGGAGCTTGGCTTGTATCCGGCGGTAGATCCGCTCGACTCCACATCGCGTATCCTCGATCCGCTTGTTGTGGGTCAGGAACACTACGACGTGGCGATGCGCGTAAAGCGGACGCTGCAAGCGTATAAGGATTTGCAAGACATCATCAATATCCTTGGCATGGACGAGCTTTCGGAGGAAGACAAGCAGACCGTGCACCGTGCGCGGAAGATTCAGAAGTTCTTCTCGCAACCGTTCAGCGTTGCCGAGCAGTTCACCGGATTCCAAGGCAAGTACGTGAAAATCGAAGACACGATTTCGGGCTTCAAGGCAATCCTGAACGGCGAAGTGGACGAGATTCCCGAAAACTACTTCTCGTACAAGGGTACGCTGGACGAAGTGGTGGATGCGGCGAAGAAAGCAAACGCATAAGCGGAGAACGTACACACAATGGCACAACTCCTCACAATAGATATCGTCACGCCGCAATCGGTGGCATTCCGTGGTGCGGCACAGGCGGTAACACTGCCGGGCGCACAAAGCCCGTTTCAGGTGCTTATCAACCACGCGCCAATTATCTCGGCGTTGGAAATCGGCGCAATCAAAGTGATTGACGACAACGGACACGAACTATACTTCGCAACCGACGGCGGCTTTGCAGAAGTTAAGAACAATGTGGTTTCGATTGTGGTCGAAACCGCTGAACCCGCCGCCGATATTGACGCAACCCAAGCGCAACGCGACTTCGAGCGCGCCAACGAGCGGCTGGAAACACTCACCGACTGGTCGGAACGGGCATTGGAAAAAGCGAATGCCCACCGCGCACAAAACCGTTTGAAAGTAGCCGAGATGGCATCGTCGTAAACAACGCCATCCGTAATGAAACGCAAACCGCCTGTTGATGTACGTCAGCAGGCGGTTTTACTTTGTAGGGTGTAATCTCTACTCCACCATATTGTGTATGATTCATAACGGTAAAGTCGTGCAGTCATGAACTAAGCGTATGTGTTTACTGCATTCTGGAAAAAAAATCGCCTCTTGCGAAACCGGCGTGTACGCATCGGCAAAAACGTTGCGGGGTACTCCGCCGACTGTCAGAAAAATCCGACAGAAACGATGGAGTACCCCTTTAAAGTGAGATACCCCCTGACGTCACCACTCGTCAGGGGGCACTCCCCTTCTCACCTTTCACCACCACAACGAAAGGAGGCATCAAAATTGTACTATCTTCTTTTTGTCCACTGCTGCGGGCTGTTGTGCCGCCCGCATATCCCTTGTGTGCGAAAATAAAACTTCGTTCATTTTATCCAAACATTTTTTTCATGGTTTGGGAACTTTTTTTCGAGTGCGGAAAAAATCACGTAAAAGTACGCAGGTACGATTGTCCGAAATAGCCCGCCGTCCGGTGTGAATCGCAGAAGAAATACTGTGCAGCCGCTGCCGGACACCGGTCATCATTTTCGGCATTTTTCAGAATCTTCTTTCCTCCATACCCGCCTCTATGCCGTAGTTTTGGCTGCATAGGACACAGGCGGATTTTCCGCACAGCGCGCTGTACATTATCTCATAGTCACGGTACGAATGGACAATACTCACAACTCCCAACCCGGCGAAGCCGCCCCCCTTATTCCCATCGGACATTTTTTCGGCGATCCATCCGCGTCGTCATTCTCAATCTCGCCCGACGGGTCATACGTTTCATGGCTTGCACCAATAAAAAACCCGCAAGGTCAGTCGCGTATGAATGTCTTTGTGCGACCTGTTGCCGCACCCGATAGCGTGCCCGTGCAAGCAACATTCGAGACCGAGCGCAGCATTCACGGCTACGCATGGGCGAATGCCTCGCGCATTATCTATGTGCGCGACGACGGCGGTGATGAGAATTTTCATATCTATGCGTGCAATCCCGACGGCTCGAACACTGTTCCGCTTACTCCGTTCGACGGCGTGCGTGCGGGCATTGTGGATATGCTGCATGAAGTACCCGACGATATTCTTGTCAGTATGAACAAGCGCGACCGCCGCTTCTTCGATGTGTTCCGCATGAACATTATCACCGGCGAGCATGAGCTTGTGGCGGAGAACCCCGGAAATATCTTAGGATGGATTACCGATCATGAAGGAAAAGTCCGCGCCGCTCTTGCAGGCGACGGCGTTAACCGCTCGCTGCTCTACCGTAATAGCGAACACGAACCGTTCACAGCGATTGCAACAACCAACTTCCGCGACACGCTTGTACCGCTTCAGTTCACCTTCGATAACAAACAGTTATATGTGTCCTCGAACCGCGGGCGTAACACACAAGGCGTGTATCTCTTCGACCCCGCAACAGGATTGGAAACCGAGTGCATCTATGCCAACGATGAGTATGATACCGAAGCAATCTCGCTCTCGCGCAAGCGGAAAGTGCTGCTGGAAGTACGCTATACATCATGGAAGAACGAGCGCGTTATCTTCGACGACGATCAGCGGCGGTTATACGCAAAGGTTTCGGCTCAACTTCCCGCCGGATGCGAAATCAGTTTTATTGATTATGATGATAACGAAGAGAACTACATCGTCGGCATGTACAGCGATGTGCACAGCGGCACGTATTACCACTACAACACACTCACTGATTCACTCACGCTGCTTGCACAGGTACGACCTGAACTCAACCCCGACGACCTTGCCCCGATGAAACCCGTCAGCTATACCTCGCGCGACGGGCTCACGATTCACGGTTACCTTACTTTGCCGAAGAATGCCGCTCCCGCAAACCTGCCGGTTATAGTATTCCCGCACGGCGGACCCTGGGTGCGCGACGATTGGGGATTCGACGGGCGCGTACAATTCTTGGTGAACCGCGGCTACGGCGTATTACAAATGAACTATCGCGGCTCGACGGGCTATGGCAGGGCGTTTTGGGAAGCGTCGTTCCGGCAGTGGGGACGCACTATGCAGGACGACATCACCGATGCCGTGACGTGGTTGATTGACCAAGGCATTGCCGATGCGCGCCGCGTGGCGATTCTTGGCGGAAGCTACGGCGGCTATGCCGTGCTTGCCGGACTCACATTTACTCCCGATGTGTATGCATGCGGTATTGATATCGTTGGTGTTTCCAACCTCTTCACCTTCCGTAAAACAATCCCAGAATACTGGAAGCCGCTCAATGATATGACCAACGAAATGATTGGCGACCCCGTAGCCGACGAGGAGTTGCTTCGTGCGGTGTCACCAGTGTTTCATGTCCACCGCATCACTGCGCCGCTCCTTGTGTTTCAAGGTGCCAAAGACCCGCGTGTGAATATCGAGGAATCGAACCAAATTGTGAGCGCGCTCCGCGGGCGCGGTATTGATGTGGAGTACATCGTGAAGGAAGACGAAGGTCACGGTTTCCACAACGAGGAAAACAAAGTGGAAATGTACGGCATCATCGAGCGGTTCTTGAAAAAACATTTGGGATAACAGGCGAATTCACCGAGCATCTTATTATGGCACGCTCACCTTTGGCTGTGGAGATTACCAATACCTTTCTCCGAAACGCGAACGCGGACTACGCACCGAAAATGGCGGCGTATATGAAACACAAGTTCGCGTTCCATGGTATTGCGTCACCTCTGCGGCGCGAGCTAGTTCGTGAGTGTCTGGCATCCTGTCCGTTGCAAACACGCGGGCAACTGCTTGATTCTATCGGTGATCTCTACAGCGGCAACTACCGCGAGCAACACTACGCCGCACTTGACTTGCTCTGGGCGAAACGCAAACTCCTTACCGCAGAGGACATCAACCTGATGGAAGAACTTATCACGACACATTCGTGGTGGGACTCGGTGGACGCGCTTGCAAAGTCCGTTGGCGGGCATTACCGCATACATACATCGCACGACCTGCCGCACATCGAGTCATGGATGAACGCCTGCAACCTCTGGCTGAACAGGGTGGCGATTATCTTCCAACTCGGCTTTGGCAAAGCAACCGACACGGCACTGCTTACACGGGCAATCGAGCGTCACGCAGCATCGGGCGAGTTCTTTCATCAAAAGGCAATCGGCTGGGCGTTGCGCCAATACTCCTATACTAATCCACAGTTTGTTCTTGATTTCCTCGACTCTCACACGTTGAAACCGCTTAGTGTGCGCGAAGCATTGAAGGCAATAAAGCGGCGTGATGCGTAAGCAGCGGGCATAGCTATCGGTCACGTGATACTAAAATTTCTTTGCGATTGTTGGGGCGAGGCGGCAAGGATGGGATGTTGTCGAAGGATGAGCATAATCCCACGCAGAGAACTTGACATCAAACGCAAAGGAACAATGAAAACATTTTTCTTGGAGAGAGAATGACACACGAACAACTTAAGACAAAAGTCGAAGAACTCGAAGCATTAGTCAAATCAGGCAACGACCACGCCATTGCCGAAACCCAAGCGCGGGAACTTCTTGAAGCCCTCTCCATAGGGGAGAGTACGGGAGGGGACAGAGAACTCCACTGCCGCACTCTCCTTGCACTTGTGATTTTACTGAATGAACGCGGCTTGGCAAAAGATGCACTGCAATATGCGGAGCAAGCACTAGCGCTAATCAAGCAAAGTCAAGACATTGCGCTCGAAGCCAGAGCCATAGGAAATGTTGGAACCGTGTATGAGAAACTCTCGGATTATGTGAAGGCATTGGACTGTTACTATCACGCACTTGCCTTGGATGAGAAACTTGGCAAGAAAGATCGCATAGCAAGACATATAGGTGTAATCGGGATTGTATATGCTAAGCTCGCGGACTACCCAAAGGCATTGGAGTATATGAGTCGGGCACTCACCGTTGATGAAGAACTCAATAACAAGCAAGGTGTTGCAAACCACACCGGTAATATCGGGAGTGTGTATTGGTATCTCTCGGACTATCCAAAGGCATTAGAATACTTCAGCCGCGCACTCAACATGGCTGAAATACTCAATAATACACAAGGCATTGCACACTGGATTGGTAACATGGGGAGCGTGCATGAAAAACTCTCGGACTATCCAATGGCATTGGAATATTATAACCGCGCACTATCTATCAATGAACAGATCGGTAATAAAGGCGGCGCGGCAACCATTATCGGCAATATGGGAAATGTCTATTGGCATCTCTCGGACTACCCGAAGGCATTGGATTGCTTCACTCGAGCCCTTGCGCTTGATGAAGAACTTGGTAATAAAAATGGCGTGGCGCGACATACCGGCAACATCGGGGCTTTATGCAGCAAGCAGAATCTTACAGTATATGATGCGGTTAGAGCAGAAGGGTTTTTACTCGATGCTCTTTCAATATCCACAGAGGTTGGCGACAAAGTAGCATGCATTGAATTTCACAAGAACCTCGCTGATTTCTATGAGCAAGAAGGTCGCATAACAGATGCATATTCCCATTTCAAGAAATACACATCCATAAGAGAATTACTCAATATCGAAGAAACCAGAAAGCAAGAGGCAATACGTGAGCAGCAGAAGCAGATAGAAATTGCGCGCACACGCGCCACAGCCGAGAAGCGCATCCTCAACAATATCCTTCCTGAAGAGATAACCCAACGACTTATCAAAGGCGAGAATCCGATTGCCGACACCTTCGATTGCGTTTCTGTTCTCTTCATGGATATAATAGATTTCACGAAGCTCTCAACGAAGATTTCCGCAGAACATCTCGTGCACTTGCTCAATGCCATCTTCACCGTTGCTGATGGCGTGATGCGCGAGTTTGGCTTGGAGAAAATCAAAACCATCGGTGATGCCTACATGGCGGTTGCGGGCGCGCCTGTTGTGCAACAAGACCACGCCCACCGCGCCGCTAATGCTGCACTCAAACTGCTTGAGTTGATGCAAAACCTTGAAGTCAGTTTTCCTGACTCATTGGGTGACAAATCATGGATAGAATCACTACCCGAAATCCACGTCCGTATCGGATTGCATTGCGGTCCGGTGGCGGCGGGCGTTGTTGGCGAGAACAAGTTCCTTTATGATTTATGGGGCGATGCTGTGAACACTGCAAGCAGAATGGAGAGTTATGGCGAAGCGGGGAGGATACATGTGAGTGAGGAGTTTGTGCGAACGTTGTTCCCCTCCCAAACCCTCCCCGAAAGGGAGGGCTTCTCCGTTCCCGACGAATCCTTCACCCTCTCCATCGGAGAGGGACGGGGAGAGGATATGGTGAGGGCAATCCCACGCGGCAACCTCGACATCAAAGGCAAGGGTATAATGCGGACATTTTTCTTGGAGAGAGGATAGCTCAAGATTAGGTTGTCACAATCCGAAGCAGAATAGGACAGGAAAGATAAGAATTCGTATTAAACAAACTAAATGACGTTGAATATATCCCCGATAGAATCTGTAATTCCGTCTGCAATTCCGTCGAAAATTTCACTTATATCAAACCAATGAACATCTAATAATGGATCTATTCCGTCTGTGAAATCATACACATCTCTATTACTTGATATATCCTGTCCTTTAAGCATAATCTTTTTCATGGCACGATACTGATACTCTGCACCTGCAAGTTTATGATATGTATCGAACTCTACCTGTAAGGAAAACACACTCATTGCCCACGATGAAAAATCAACGCCATCACACCATTTACTTTTCCTATGTGCATGAATCACTTCTTGCGGTGTGTAGTATTCCTTTTTTCCAAATTCTGAACAAAGCATCTTTCCAATATCATGAAGGTATTTAATCTTATTGGGTGGTGCTACGTCATTTGTGTTACTCATGCGGTATATCATTGTTTGTGTAAAACATCTTTCTTCAAACTAAAGCGATATACGAATAATAGTACTCCTTGTTGCTGTTACACGTACCAATTTCTCTATGGTGTCAGAATACAATCCATATCATCTAAACAAGCTTGATTGCTAAGGGACATTCTCGCTTCTCATTTACTACCAACGTACTCCACTTTAGATTCATGCCGATGTTATAGTGGCGAAGGTGACCGATGTAAGCGATACGGCGCGATGCCGTATTTGCAGAATATCAGGGCATTGGTAGCGGTTGGTGCAAGCCGCCTTCGCGGGAAAACACGATATTTGCAGCCCGTCCGTTTGGTGCAGTTCGCTGCGCCGGTGTGGCGGCAGAACGACGAATACTCAATCAGGTTTTATACGAACAGTTATGTTTCAACCCCTGCCCGAAAAAATCAGCTATCCCGACTTGGAAGAAAACATCCTCGACTTTTGGGAAACAAGCGGTGTGTTCAAGATGTCATTAGAGCAACGCGAACAGCAGAATGCGCCGTGGTTTAATTTTTATGAAGGTCCGCCGACGGCGAACGGTGCGCCCGGCATCCACCACGTGATGGCGCGGACGCTGAAAGACCTTGTGTGCCGCTATAAAACGATGCGCGGCTTTTATGTGCGCCGCCAAGCCGGCTGGGATACGCACGGACTTCCGGTAGAAATTGCCACAAGCAAGAATCTGAACCTTGTCACCCGTAAAGACATTATCGAATACGGCATTGACCGCTACAACAAAGCGTGCCGCGACTTGGTGTATCACCATATCAACATGGAGGGCGGCTGGCGCACCCTTACCCGCCGTATGGGCTATTGGGTGGATATGGACAGTGCGTATATCACCTGCACGAATAACTACATCGAGTCGGTGTGGTGGTCGCTGAAACAGTTCTTCGACAAAGGGCTTATCTACAAAGGGTTCAAAGTAATTCCGCAGTCGCCCACGATTGAAACGCCGCTTTCTTCGCATGAGCTTTCGCTTGGCTACAAGGAAGTGAAAGACCCGAATGTGTATCTGAAACTGAAGGTGACTTCCTCAAATGTCACCGAAGCGGTCGGCGCGGAAATCCTTGTGTGGACAACCACGCCGTGGACGCTGTTCGGCAACGTGGCGCTTGCCGTGCGTCCTGACTTGACGTATGTTATTGCAAAGGTGACAACCACTGCAAATGATGTAACGGCTACTGCAACATACATTATTGCCGAAACGCGCCTTTCGATACTTGGCGAGGGTGCGGAGGTGATTCATCGTTGCACAGGCGCAGACATAGTTGGCTCGGAATACGAGCAGATATTCAACGACGTGGCGATTGACCGCGAGGCATACCCGAACGCGCTGCGTGTATTGGGCGGCGACTTCGTTACCGCCGACGACGGTACGGGTGTGGTTCACCTTGCGCCGGCGTTCGGTCAGGACGACTTCGAGATGAGCAAGAAATACAACCTGCCGATGCCAATCCACGTAACACCGAACGGTCATTTCAAAGAGTACATCAGCGGCTTTGCAGGACGAGCAATATGCCAAAGCAGTACATGCGGATATCGCCGAAGCCCGTCAAATAGGAGTCAACGGTGTTCCTTTCTTTGTCTTTGAT
>JAEUSO010000450.1 GCA_016788605.1 Candidatus Kapaibacterium sp.
CACATAGAATGACCAGTCGCTTTCGTAGAGATGCGCCGTCTGATGAAAGAATACGCCTGATAATATCGGCAGCAGAGCGCGAAGCATTCTCCATCAAGAGTAATGACGGCATCTTGTATTCGGAACTGCACACCGCATCTACAACACGTGATTGTGCATCGGAAAGAAGGTATTTCATTACGCGCCACCCGACTCTAAGTGTTCCGCCATACGCCAGATTTTCTGACATGGAAATCTATTCTCGAACAATGCCCTGCCTATAACAACACTGTCAATGCCATACTTCACTAAATCATGCAACTGCCAGAGTTCTTGCGGTGAGTCAATTCCGCCAAGCGCAGTCACCCTCATGCCCGAATCAATGGCAATCCGTTTCAGCACATCCACATCGGGTCCGAAGTACGTACCCTCCCACGTTTTATCACTATAGACAATCCTATTAATTCCCAATGTCTTTGCTTTCAATGCAAAGTCAAGGTCGGCATACGAATCGCTGCGATCATCCCACGAAACAATGCCGTTCACAGCTCGCACACCAACAACCACTCTGCTTGGTGTGTATTCCTGAACCAAGTGTGTCACCGACCCCGGGTCGTCTATAATCAATGTTGTCAGTATGATGCGGAACACACCGTTGTCGAGCCAATCGCGGCACTCGTCAACCGTTGCAAACTTTGCATACAGTTCAATCGGAATATCCACAGCACGAATAATTTCTTTGATTGCAGCGCGGCTCTCATCATCGTGCGTCCCGTTCATCGAATCGCGGTCCACGATGTGGATACTCTTCGCATTTTCAACACGCCACAGTTTGGCGAGGTCGCATGGTTTATCCGAAAGTTTCTGATAGAATGTTTCCGTACCGGGTTCACCTTCCGTATTACGGATGCAGTGTCCCTGAAGTATTTCCATTGCCGGTATTATGAGCATCATAGTCGTTGAGTTCGGTGTTATGCGCTGAGTTGTTTGAGTGATGCGCGGATGAGGTCTTCAACTTTCCATTGCAACGTGGGCTGTGCGTCAAGTGCCAGACGTATCGCCTTATCGGCAGATGACCGCTGGTAACCAAGTGCGGTAAGTGCTGCGAGTGTTTCTTGTTGCACAACTAACGTAGATACCGAATGCTGAACACCGGATGTCGGTACATGAAGATCGGCAAGTTTGTCTTTGAGTTCTAGTACGATTCTCTCCGCCGTTTTCTTGCCAACGCCCGGAAGTTTTTGAAGGACGGTTGTGTTCTTTGTAAGGACAGCATCACGGAATTCGTTGAGCGAAATCGAGGAGAGAATACCGAGCGCAGTACGACCGCCAATTCCTGATATTGATATGAGTTTGAGAAATGCCGTCCGTTCGGACTTAGTCGAGAACCCAAAGAGTTGCAAGGCATCCTCACGCACAGCAAGATATGTATGTAACACAGCTTCTTCACCTTCGGTAATCGCGTCGAGCGTGGCAACGGAAACAGCACAGACATATCCTACACCGCTGCATGAAATAATTACTTCATCATCAGTTTTATCAACAACCACACCTTCTAGGCGAGCTATCATCTTAAAGTGCCCTCACCACAAGTATTGTAATATCATCCGATTGCGGCGCAGTACCGGCATGGCTCTTCACGTCGTCCACCAATGCCTGCACGATTCCTTCCACCGAGAGCGTACGCGAGTCGAGTATTACACGTTTCAGCCGTTCCTCTCCATACTCAACATCAAATACATTCATTGCTTCGCTCACACCGTCGGTGTACATAACCACGACA
>JAEUSO010000451.1 GCA_016788605.1 Candidatus Kapaibacterium sp.
GTGTAGTTCCAAGCACAGACAAAGAGCGTACATCTAAACTTGTTAATCCTGTATTTACTGCCGTCCATGAAGTGCCGTTGTTCGATGTAAAATATACTCCTGCACTATTTGTACCTGCAAACAAACTAGCGCCGCTTTGAGCTAATTCATAGATAGTGGAAGCTGTGAGATTTGTCTGTAGCCATGTATCACCATTATTCGTGGTTCGGAAAACACCATTGCCATCAGTGCCAGCAAATACATCTGCTCCACGGACATTGAGAGAGAGGATAAATTGATTAGTCACACCATTATTCGCCGCCGTCCACGTTTCGCCATTGTCAGATGATCTGAACACCCCACCATTCGTCCCAGCAAACAGAATAGAACCACTCACCGCAAGGGAATATACTATCTGCTTCGTCAACCCGCTATTTACGACTGTCCATGTAACTCCACTATCCATCGAGCGGAAGACACCGCCACCAAGCGTACCTGCAAAAAGTCCGGTATCACGCGCTGTGAGAACAATAATACTCTGATTTGTCATCTGCGACTTCACCCACGATTCACCACTATTTGTTGAGCGAAAGATTTCGCCGCTTAAAGAACCTGCAAACAGTATTGTACCGTTCGTAACTATTGATTGAATAAACTGGGTTGTAATACCGTTATTTACCAACATCCACGTCATGCCATTATCAGTGCTTCGAACGACACCGCCACCGTCAGTTGCAGCAAACACTGCTGTACTAAGAGAAGTAAACGCCCGCACGACGCCTAATCCATTTGGTATGGGACACTGCACCCATTGAGCAGTAACAGTACCAAGCACACTTACAGTAAGAATACAAATGATGATAATGGTCTTCATTGAATAATCTGCCTAAAGTTATGACTAAAGCATTATGACTTTAAACTTCCTCTACCGCACCACAACCAACTTCTGCGATACTGTCTCGCGTGGGGTGCGGAGGACAACCATGTACACGCCTTCGATCCAATCGGATGTTTGTACTGTACTCTGGTGTGTGCCCATATCATGCTCACCGCTTGCGATGTCCGCTACCTTGCGTCCGTGGATATCCGTAACGAAGAGTTCAGCACTTGTGCGCTCGCCAACACTGTACGTGAGTTCCACCGTGCCGGCACCGCCCGGATTGGGCGACATCATCAAAAGTTGTGTGCCCGGACTCTTGGTTACAAGTCGCTTGCCGCCCTCTTTACAGACCCGAACGTACACAACACTATCCACATACGACGGGAATACTTTCCCTCCACCGTCTGACCAGATAAACGGCTCCGTGCCATTGAAAAGCAATGATGTTGAATCCACATCTGCAAGCTTGGCGATGAACTTCATCTCTATTAATGTATCTCGTCCGTTGCGTTCACTTGAGATATCCAAGAGCCGGCGGTCTGCCTGCTGTTGAATCTTGCGTGGTCGTATATCATCAGATGCGATATACTCCATAACACGTCTATCGAAGTCAATTGTAGCTCGATATTCGTTTGCTGTACTTTTTACAGGTTCTTCGCGCCTGATACGAAGGAACACCGACAGCGTTTCACCCGGTTCGACTTCCCTTCGTTGTGGAGCCAATTCCACTTCTGTTACTCGAAGGTCGGCAACAGTCACAGCAGTACCCTGCATAGGTCCCTCTTTTGATAGAGTGCTATTGTATGTTAGTACAGCAGTATTCGTGAAGGTCTGTGATGTTATTGGCGAAAACGACAATGCTATTTCAGTGCTATCACCGCTGAGTAATTCGCGTG
>JAEUSO010000452.1 GCA_016788605.1 Candidatus Kapaibacterium sp.
TCTATGCAGACATGAAGTGAACATTACCGCCCTCAAACTCTTTCACGAGTTTTCGATATGCTTCTTGAATGCGTTCGGGTTGGTGGGTGGCGGGATTGAGGTGCACAAGAATTGCCGATGATTTTACAAGAAGCCTTCCGTCGGTTAAACGGATGATTTGCTCAAAGCCAAATGAGGAGTTCTTGACCCAGGGAATACGTGTATAGATTTCATACTCATCGTCGAATTGCGCTGCATAGAAATAATCAATCTCGGCATGAGCCACAACAAAGCGGTGTTTGGTGACGAATGACTCACGGTCGAGCGGCAAGCCGATAGCACGGAAATACTCGACACGTGCGGCTTCAAGCCAATACAGATACACCGCATTATGGACAATCCCCTGTCTGTCCACATCATACGTACGAACCCGTGTGCGGAGAACATGATTATACTTGGCTAGTTCGTTTTCAATTACCCGTTGAACTTCCTGTGTACGGTTGCTTTGGTTTTTAGATCCGATTGACATGATGATGTGCGTTGGTGATTGACTTAGTTGTGTGCAAAATTAGAACTGACGGCTTTGATAATATCAATGGCTTCTTGCGTTTGCGATGCCGATACTTGATGGTGAAACACGGCGCGAAGCCATCCTCCTTCACGTCCTGTCGAAATCCTCAATCCGTGTTGCTGACATCTTTCAATATAAGTCGTTGTATCTACAGGATTCACCATTCGGAAAATGACGATATTGGTTTGCGTTGGATAATTATCAACAATAAAACTTCCTGATTCATGTAACGACTTTGCAAACTGTGCTGCATGAGCATGGTCAAAGTGCAATCCTTGTCTGTGCTTATGTAATGCTATCAATCCTGCTGCGGCAAGAACACCCGCCTGACGCATTCCCCCTCCCAAGATTTTTCTCCAGCGTCGCGCCGCTTGAATATGTGTATGCGAACCGACAAGCAATGAGCCGACAGGTGCGCCAAGCCCTTTCGAGAGACAGACGGATAGTGTATCACAATGAACAGCGAATTCACGTGGCTCTACATCTAATGCTGCGCAAGCATTCCATAGCCGTGCGCCGTCGCAATGTAACGCAAGTGATCGGGAATCGCAGAGTTCTTTCAATTCTTTGAAATGCGCGGGAGTCAGTACAGTTCCACCATATCTGTTATGAGAATTCTCGATACAAACAAGTGATGTTCGCGGAAAGTAATATGCGCCCGGACGTATAGCCCTCTCTACATCATCAACACTCAATGCACCTCGTGTTCCCTGACTAGCAGATGAAACGCAGCGCAATTGAACCCGTGCAATTATAGAAGGTGCGGCTGTTTCATAATGAAAGATATGGGACTCGTCATCCACAATGACCTCGTCGCCGGCTTTTGCATGAATTGCCAAGGCAATCTGATTCGACATGCACCCGCTTGGCACAAAAAGGGCATCTTCTTTTCCTAATAAAGCTGCTATATCGTTTTGCAATGTGTTCACCGTCGGGTCTTCGACAAACACATCGTCGCCAACGATACATTCCGCCATTGCGTGGCGCATTTCGTCGGTTGGCATCGTAACAGTATCGCTTCGCAAGTCAATCATTGCTGTGTCATCAATATGTTCGGGGTGCGAAAATACTCGCAACAACGAACGGGACAACACCAATTACGATTTCTCATGGACAAATGACTGCAAATGGCTTCGCTCTTCCTGTGTTAACTCCCGCCATTCGCCTAATGGCAGAGTGGAAAAACTGAGTCCGGCAAAACC
>JAEUSO010000453.1 GCA_016788605.1 Candidatus Kapaibacterium sp.
AACCCGCACTTTGCGATTCGAACCGGATACGCACCTCGTTGCTTGCGGGATTGGGGCGGATACTCATTTGCTTCGGTTCATCATCCTCCACACTATTGATGCTTACAAAGTACTCATCCGAAAGTGTGCTGCACGGTGCTATTGTTGCAAGAACGGTGTATTTGCCAGATATTTTCTCTCTGATGATCATGGGCGATCGCGTCCGCCCTAACAACACCCTTTCATTAAAATACCACTGATACTGAACACCGTTTTCCTCATCGAAACTCAATGTTTCGTTTCCGTCGAACCGGATAACGGGTTTGCGCGGAACGGGCAGCACCTGAAAAAATATCACATCGCTTTTGGCGGTATCACCAAAGAAGTTTTTTACTGTCACGCTGTATCGAAGCGTACCCGCCGTATCCGTGTTCACAGTAATCGTCTGTGTGGTGTCACCGTTGCTCCAGAGATACGTTGTGTGACCGGGTGTTGCCGACAAGGTAAGGACTATGTTTGAGTCGCGGCAGAATGTTTGTTGATTTCGGGATGCGCTAATCTTCGGCTTTTCCGGGGGATTGTCCTTCAAGCCGGTTATTCCAACCTTTGTTCCGCGAAACGTAACGTATAGGATGGTATCGTTACCTGCAACATCCTTGAATATGATACATGCATCTGCATCAGCGTTTCTGTCAATACGCTCAACACGCCACGAAGCCGATGCTCTGCCTGTTACCGAGCCGGGGGCAAGAGTGGTATTGTTACTGAGTTGACCATGGAGGGATATTGAAAGCAAGTTCGATCGGACGGTTGAATCGTCGGGCAGGTCGCGCACCGTGCCGCGCACTACCGACGGTGTTACCGATAGTACCACAGGCATTGGCGGAATTGTATCCGCGAATTGCGAGCTGCGGCTGTTATAGTTCATCCCGCAGTATGAGCCATACGTGGTGGTACCGCCGGAGAAACCGTCACTGATCATACCGGTCATATACACAGTGAATGGTATTGCAGCGCGGAATGCATACACTCTTTGAAGAGGTAAGCGAATATACTTCGCCGCATAGCGACGGTTGTTGACAACTGTCGGAAACATGCTGCCGGTGAATGAGCCGAAGACGGCACTCACACGTTGCCACACGCGGATACCATTCTGTTCGGTTGCAACCTCCAAGTCGTCGGGAATACCGTACGCGGATGTAAGGGGATACACAAGTATGGCGTTATGCTGCACAGTGTTCATCTGTACGGAAGGCAAACTGTATTGATAATAAGTGCCGAAGTGTTCGACAGGAATAATGCCCATCTGAAAGGGCTTCGCATCGGCACTGTCTTCGCCGTAGCCCGGATTGTACACCGTCACGCCGATTGGTTTATCGCCGGTTAGGGTAACAGCCGTATTAGAGCCGTCATTAACGCGCTCGTGTATGTAGCCCGTGCCTTCTGTTCCGCCCGATGTTTCAATGTGTCTCCACAGAAGGTCGCTGTTTCGCATGAGTTTTGTGTCGGGCTGTGCTGCAAACACTTTCATCATCATGGATTGCAAACGTGTCTCGTTGGGCGGGATCAGATACTGCGTTCCCCATGCGTCGGTGGGAATCTCCATCTCGGCGATATAGTTAAACCCGGTGGTTGATGCCGGAACATTCGCCCCTTGGTTGCCGGACACCACTGCAACAGGAAACGTAGAGGTAATCACACTGCCCGAGAGGTCGCTACCTGCGCCGTCAATTTTATTGGCTATGACAAGAACATCGCCTTGGTCAAGTAAT
>JAEUSO010000454.1 GCA_016788605.1 Candidatus Kapaibacterium sp.
GTCATTGCTGCCATCATCCACAATAAGCAGTTCCCAGTCCGACTCTGTTTGATGCAGCAATGAATCTATCGCCCTGTGTATTAAAGTAGCGCGGTTGTACGTGCAGAGTATGACAGAGAAAAAGGGGATGCTGCCAACGTATGGCGAAATGCTGTTATATGTCATGTGATTGTTGTGAATATGTCTGAGATGATTGAAGCGGACTAAGAATTCACTGATGCGCCTGACCTCTCAAGCAAAGCAAGAAACTCTTCCTCGTTGAGGATGCTTACACCGAGTTCCTGCGCCTTCTGCAATTTCGACCCTGCCGATTCTCCTGCTACAACATAGCTGGTCTTTTTGCTTACACTCGACGACACTTTTCCTCCATGAAGTTCAATAAGCTCTCCGGCACGAGCACGAGTCATCGAGGTTAACTCGCCGGTAAGGACAAATGTCTGACCTTGCAATACTGTTGATTGCTGCCCAACCGCTTCCTGACTGAATTGCAAGCCCGCTTCCACTAAGCAAGCAATCATCTTTTGCTCGCTTTCATCGGCAAAAAATTCCAAGAGGGAATCTGCAATACGCTCACCGATTTCATTCACGGCGAGCAGTTGCTCTTTGGTCGCAGAGCGAAGTACGTCAAGTGACGGAAACGCCCTAGCTACAATTTTCGCCGTGCCTTCGCCAATGAAGCGGATACCCAACGCATAGAGGACACGTTGATAGGGCTGACTTTTCGTGCCCTCGATTGCCGCAAGCAGTTTATCAATACTGCGTTTGCCCCATCCGTCACGCTCTGCAAGTACATCAACGTGCCGGTGCAGATTGTAGAGACCGTCGAGTGACTGAATCAATCCCAATGTTACAAGTTCATCAACGACCTTTGTTCCAAGACCTTCAATATCCATAGCTTTGCGGGATGCAAAATGTTCAATCCTCCGGCGGATTTGCCACGGACATCCACTTGCAACACAATAGTAATTCGCCTCGCCATCAGGTCGGTGCAATTCTGATTTCATATCGCATGGACAGAAGTGCGGGATGTGATAGCTGTTAGCATTCAATGGTCGTTTTTCAAGAATCACCGCGCTGACTTTGGGAATCACCTCGCCGCCTTTTTCAATTACCACAGTGTCGCCGATGCGTAGGTCGAGCGAGCGGATGTAATCCTCGTTATGCAAGGTGGCACGCGAAATCGTTGACCCCGCAAGCAGCACTGGTTCTAACTCGGCAACCGGAGTGACCGCACCCGTTCTTCCGACCTGCAATGTGATATTCTTCAAGAGTGTTGTAGCTTTTTGCGCTTCGTATTTGTAGGCAATCGCCCATCGCGGCGAGCGAGCAACAAAGCCCAGTTCCTCTTGCTGACGGAGTGAATCCACTTTCAAGACAATGCCGTCAATCTGAAATGGCAACTCGAACCGTTTACTTTCATAGGTATCGATGAACTGCATGACGTCGTTAATCGAAGAACATCGCGTTGGCATCATGCCGATTGGAAAACCAAGCGATTGCAGTATTGCAATGTTTCCTGAATGGGACTGCAAAGGAATACCGTCGGCATAGAGAAAATATGCAACGAATTGCAACGGACGTTTAGCAACCTCGCGTGCGTCAAGTTGTTTCAATGTTCCTGCCGTGGTATTGCGCGGATTGGCAAACGCCTCGTGCCCGGCCGCCAGCCGCTGCTCGTTCAGGTGCTCAAAATCCTCGCGTGCCAGGTAAACTTCCCCGCGCACTTCAAACCGCCCCGCCGGCGC
>JAEUSO010000455.1 GCA_016788605.1 Candidatus Kapaibacterium sp.
AATCAATCGAAGCACCGGATGTCCGATAGCGGCACACATTCTCCGTACTTGACGGTTACGCCCCTCGCGTATTCGGAGTTCAATCCAGTAATCTTGAACCGACTTACGAACACGTACAGGTGGAATGCGCGATGGAATGTCCGGCTGCGGGTTAAGCAGACGTACTTTGCAAGGTTTCGTTATACCGTCATTGAGTGTAACACCACGTTGCAGTTTCACTAATAATTCTTCAGATGGCAACCGTTCTACCAATGCGAGATACGATTTCTCAACATGCTGTTTTGGATGAAGAAGCGATGCGTTCCACTTTGCCTCGTCACTTAACAATAAAATTCCCTCCGAGTCGGCATCTAACCGACCGATTGGATACACATCCGCCGGAAATCCGAACTCCGACAGCGGGATGTTCGAGGAGCCGTCGCTTGTAAATTGGCTGAGAACTCCGTACGGTTTATTAAACACAAGAATCATACGGCAACTTACAATCAAGCGGCGGCATTCACTGAATCAAAAACCGTTACCGTGAGCTGAACCCTCGCGGATGCTCAACTTCAATCCGAACAGTCCGGGCATGGAACCTGCCTTCGGGAAGGTCATTATTATAATTCTCTGTGTCCGGTCCGCGCCCTTCTGCAACAATAGTTCCCGGGAATAGCGCACCTACGGAATTTGCTCGGCGTTGCGAGAGTTTGATATTGTAATCCAAACGTCCAATGCGGTCAGTCGTACCGATGATACCGATGCGGGCATCCGGTTCAATCCGCTGTTGGATGAAACGAACCAGCTTCTCATTTTGTGGAGTAAGATTATCCTTTCCAAAATCAAAGAGCATCAGGATATACCTATCCACCTCGGCGATGTTATTACGCTTCTTCAGCATTTCTGTCTGTCGAACTTTAATGGGAATACTAACCTTCGATTTCACTTCTCCCTTACCTTGCTGATGTATCATCATTGTTACATCAATAGTGCCGTTTTCATCGCGGCGGAGACGACGCATCGTACTTCGGTCAAGAACAACATCTATAAACTCTGTAGGACGACCCTCGCCCTTCTTTGCAAATATCACTTTGCCGTCTTGATCACCGGCTAATGACCAATTCAGGATTTGACTTTTACTTGTAATAGTATTCTTAATGCGAAGGAGCGTTATGTCAGATGCAAGCAACGTATCGCGCAACATAATCGGTTCAAGAATAGCCGTAGTTGTCGTCGTTATTTCCACACGCTGGTTTTCTTCCACACCTTCAGGATTTTTCTCATTCGATGGTTTTTTAGGTACAGTACCTTTTGCAATCGTGACACGTGATTTGTCAATACCCCAGTTGTCTGTCAGGTATCGTGCAACATTTTCTGCGCGTTCCAAAGCTACAGACGACGGATTCTTCAGTATTTCAAGTTCCTTTTTCGAGACATATCCTGTTACCGTAACCGAGGCATTCTGATTATTCTTCAGCCCTGTTGCCACGATATTCATCATGTTATAGTATGTCTCCATTTGCTGCTGGTCATTATACACCTTAAAGTGTTTGGTGTCTTCAGGCATAAGTTGACGGTACTTCCCGTTCAATGATGAAGAACCTTCGTCAAAGAAGACGTAATTCAACAACGGATGGAAATCATTCCAGATTATCTCATCGCAGTACATCGTATCGAGTTTTGTTGCGGTCGAGTCATGGCTTACGCGAAACACATCAAAAGCAAGAATCGCGGTCTCAACCGGCTTTGCCTTGGGAATA
>JAEUSO010000456.1 GCA_016788605.1 Candidatus Kapaibacterium sp.
CTAATGCGCCTTGATACGTGAGTTGCTGCACCGCTTGCACGTTTGCAAACATGCGGTTCAGTTGATAAGAAGCAACGCCGTAGAGCATCAGCGTGCCGCGTCCGTCGGTGACAAGGGGCAAGTTCCCGCCAAAACGCAGGTCAAGCAGCACCGATGCAAGCGAACGAATGGGGACGACGGTATTCCCCGCAGTAATCGGCGCGCCGTCGGGTATGGGAACGGATGAATAGGTGCGGGTTCCGTCGAAGGTGCTGATATGTGAGGCAACGGGAATCCCGACTCCCAAACCAAGAAACCCGTAGCGGTACGCCACCGACGGCGCAATGCTCAGATATGTTGCCTGCATGGTAATCATGTTGCTATCGGTGGGCTGGAAGAACGGGCGCGATTGAAACGCGGTGGAACTGATGCCGATATCAATCATCGCATCAAGCCCGATAGAGTGCATCACCGCCATCATGCCGGTAATACCAAGTGCGGGGAGCGAGGGCATAGCCAATCCTGTTTTCCATCCGGTGGGAATATCGGCGGTGTTGATGCCCGCCGCCATGCCAACCGAGGCACCGATACGGAGAACAGCAGGCGGTGCTTCCTCCGCTACAGGTTCTGTGATTGGTTCTTGTGCCACTGCGGTGATTCCGAGCGCAGCCGCAATGAATACTGCCAAGAGCAGTGCAATGATGTTCGGGTGTCTGGTCATGCTTCATCCGTGAAGTGATGTGTACGTGCGGCAAGATACAAGAATAATCGCAGACAGAGTGACGCGCCGCTACACGCCCGTAACCGAGCCGTAGAGGTCGTACTCGCTTGCGTCTTCGATTTCCACGTTCACAAAGTCGCCGATACGGAGCGGCGTTGCCGAGCGCACATACACTTCGTTGTCCACTTCGGGCGCGTCGAACTCCGAGCGGCAGAGCCATTCGCCGTTGATTTCCTCGTCCACAATCACTCGCATCACCGAGCCGATTTTTGCGGCGTTATTCTCGCGTGAAATCTCGCGTTGAATATCCATGATTGTTGTGCGGCGTTGCTCTTTTTCCTCCGCACTTATCGGGTCGCCAAGGATGTATGCATACGTGTCGTCTTCTTGCGAATACGTGAACACTCCGGCGCGCTCGAAGCGGGTTTGCTGAACAAATTCACAGAGTTCGGCAAAGTCCTCGGCGGTTTCGCTCGGGTAGCCCGTGATGAATGTTGTACGGAGTGCAATACCCGGCACGTCCTCGCGGATGCGGGCGATGAGTTCCTCGGTCGCCCTGCGGGTGATGCCTCGACGCATGGACTTGAGCACGTTGGTCGAGATGTGTTGCAGCGGCATGTCAAGATACGTGCAGATGTTGCTGCGCTCGCGGATGACGGGAAGAATATCGAGCGGGAACTTGGCGGGATAAGCGTACATCAGGCGAATCCATTCCACACCTTCAACATCGCTCATGCGGCGAAGCAGGTCGGCAAGGGAGCGCTCGCCGTTGATGTCCAATCCGTAATAGGTCAGGTCTTGCGCCACTACCACAAACTCTTTCACGCCTTGCTTCACAAGCGATTCCATTTCCTTGATGATTTGCACGGCGGGTTTCGAGCGGTGACCGCCGCGCATCAGCGGGATGGCGCAGAACGAACACGGGTTGTCGCAGCCCTCGCTGATTTTCAGGTATGCAAAGTGACGCGGGGTGGAAAGCACGCGCTCGCCAAGAATGTTGTACTTCAAATCGGGCGAGAGTGCCTTG
>JAEUSO010000457.1 GCA_016788605.1 Candidatus Kapaibacterium sp.
TAACGTAACCTACACGGTGGTATCGGTTCAGAATGCGGCATGTGCTGGTACAATCAGCGGAGCGTCGTCAGTCACACTCAACGTGGCAAGTATTCCGACTACCGACCGCGTTATGCACTTCGACGGTAACGACATTACCTCGAACTCGAATAACAAAGTCACGCAATGGAATAACATTGCAGGCAGCGGCTCGAACTATCCTGACGGCTTTGTGAATACAACACTTGATGCTTGTCGCCCGACAGAATATGCTAACTACTCGTTGCTGAATGGCAATGGCGCAATGTACTTCGACGGTGGTGATAAACCGGTTGATGTGGCGGTTAATACCGGCAGCGGTATCAGCGGCGGTACACAGAAAACATGGTTTATGCTCTATCGCCCGACATCGTCAGGATTGTCGAACAACCGTATGGTTATCTACAAGCAGGGCGATGAGAACCACGGCTTCATCGTGTATCTTATCAACCGTGTGATGTACTACGGCGCATGGAACAATCAGAATTGCTCCGGCACATGTACCAATAAGTGGTCGGTGTTCCATAACACTGGATTCACGGTGCAGCCCGGAACAAACTACTTGTTACAGTTTGTGTATAACGGTAACGCTTCGTCCTCGAACCGGATGCGCTTCTCGATTAACGGAACGATGTACACACCGTCGTCCACACCGGGCACGAGCATGGACTATTCCGGCGACGCGGTTAGCATTGGTGGTAAAACGGGTAACACCCGATTCCATGATGCGGCGTCGGTGAACGAGTCGAACCAATACCCGATTAACGAGACGAAGATTGCAGAAGTGTTACTCTATAACACTGCCTCGTCAAGTGTCCGCAATCAGGCATGGTGTGTACTCCGCAGCAAGTATAACCTTAGCATCGGCGATAACCCGATTGGTACGCTTGCCAAGACACTCACCTTTAGCAACGACGATGAAGAACCGGTGTCGGGTAACGCACTCCGCACGGATTACACGCTGACGGAAGCGTATCCGAACCCTGCATCCGACTTCACCAACTTCACGCTCACACTCGACGAGCAGCAGTTCGTCCGCATGACAATCCTGAACGACATCGGTCAGGAAATCATGGTACTCCACAATGGAGTTCTTGCCCGCCGCACGCCAAACGGCTTCACGGTGGCAACCGGAACACTCCCAAGCGGCACGTACATCCTGCATGTGCAAGGCGAGAACTTCAGCACACTGCGTAAGTTCGTCGTCGTCCGCTAAGAATAACCGGCATTACAAGCCGGAGTCGGTTCATCATTACAAAGGCAGCCCACATTCGTGCGGGTTGCCTTTTGTATTTGCGGGATTGTTCGTACAGCAAGCATAAATGATGCGTATGTTGCAACGTAGTACTATGATTCAGCGGCACACCAGTATGTTGTTATTAACATCAATTCTACTCTTGTTACATATCAGATTTACCGCATGTATAGTTGTGTTGTGCCTTGTTGTATCTATGATTATCGGATGCTCACATGCAGAAAAATTCGATGATACATGGCGACCACCACCTGTTAATCATCCTGTTGAGTATGTTACTGATTCGTTGTATGTGGTGCATACCGTCAATGAGTTTATCCGTGTTGAGTATAATATTTTTCACTATTACCACACATTCAAGATACCTGAGCACGAGATTACCATCTACATTGATTCATTAGTGTATTCACCGGATAGCTTGAAGATGATAGCGTTTGTTGGTATCAAGTCGCC
>JAEUSO010000458.1 GCA_016788605.1 Candidatus Kapaibacterium sp.
TGTGGTGTCGAGCGTCATGTCGCGTCCGTCGCTGCTGAACATCACAATGTCGGTTTTATGCGGGTTACGGACGGATTTCCGAACATGAAACCCTGCCTTGAATACTCCCTGACGTGCGTGCTGCCGTGTTTGCGGAATTGGTGTTGTTTGCAAATCAACTGCGTTCACACCGACGGACATTAGTCCGGCAACAAGTGAGCGTTTTATCATGCGGGACGTGGGGTCGCTATCGCGCGAGGCAACTACATACGCGCCTTCGCCAAGCGAGTTACCAAGCGACGCTCCGAGCTTTGCTGCAAACTCAGGGTTCATTTCGATATTGGATATGCCTGTAATGCGCGCATCGGTGAAGAGTTCGCGTAGCCACTTTTCCTCTTGCACCAACGAACGGTTTAGCACTGCATAGGGCTCTACTTCTTTATTCGACCACAGCTTGATATTCGAGAGCAGTTTTGCACTATCGCCAATCGAGCAACGCTCAGCAATAAACACGTTCTCTTCAACAGTAACGTTGTCGCCGATACTGACATCATTGCAAACAACGTCATTTGATAACGACGACGATGAGCCGACAGTTGTTCCATGCCAAATCACCGTGTCGGTGATTGATGCGCCCGCGCCCACATTCACACCATTACCAATAATAGCATTCGTGATAACAGCATGGTCACTAACCGTCACATTGTTTCCAAGTGCTACCAAACCATTCAACGTAGCAGTCGGAGAAATTGTACAATTATCACCTTGTGTTACATTCCCGTTTTTCGTTCCCTTAATTGTGATATTCACCTTCCCTGCAAGCACGTCCTGATGCGCTATCTGATATTCATTCAGATTACCGATGTCGCGCCAATAACCGTTTGCAATGTAGCCGTAAAGCGGCAGGTTTTCGCGGAGCATGAGCGGGAATAAGTCCTTACTGAAATCAAATTCTTTTTGATACGGAATGAGGTCGAGTACTTCTGGCTCAAGAATGTAGATGCCTGTGTTTATCGTGTCGCTGAACACTTCGCCCCACGACGGCTTTTCGAAGAAACGTGTTATGCGCCCGTCGTTGTTTCGCATAACAATACCAAACGAAAGCGGATTGGTCACACGGGTAAGCAGGATGGTTGCCATCGCCTTGTTCTCGGTGTGGAATCGCACTGCATCACTGATATCGAAGTCGGTCAAAACATCGCCGCTGATAATGATAAAGCGTTCTTTGAGGTGCTCGGCGGCATTACGCACTGCGCCGGCAGTTCCATAATCGGCGGCAGCCATCACATAATCCATCGCAACATCAAAACTGCTGCCATCGCCAAAGTAGGAAGTGATTGCCTCGGGCTGAAAATACAGAACCGAAAGAATGTCGGTGATGGAATGCTTTTTCAATAAGTTCACTATATGTTCCATCATGGGAACATTTGCAAGCGGTGCCATTGGTTTTGGAACGCCCAATGTAAGCGGACGCAACCTAGTTCCGAATCCTCCTGCCATAATCACAGCTTTTGTCAGCATAGTATTTCTCCCCGATTATAGTGTGTACGTGTACTAATTCCCTGTTTATGTATTCGGCGGCAAAATAGGTATCCACCACATAGTTACAAAGAAAAACGACGTTTTTTGAGAAGAAAATTACTTGAATACGACGAAGCGCAGGATTATGGCGTTAGCTATTTCCAGATTATGTGAAAACAACACCGTGCACCCTTGTCAGATTCGTACTTTTGCACCCAGTTTTTG
>JAEUSO010000459.1 GCA_016788605.1 Candidatus Kapaibacterium sp.
CCTATCGGGGCATCGTCCGATGCACTCGACCTGAAGGTGCAAGATGCAGATAAGAATGCTGTTTCAGGCACTGGTAGCATGTACACTGTTGATGGACGCGATGCGTATGGATTGAATCTGACAACACGGAATCGTAGCGCATCATACCTCAAGCAAAACACGACGGACAAAGGCACACCTGTTCCGCTAACAGTGTCACGGTCGCTTGCCGTTGTTGCTTCATATTTCGGTGCGCCGTCCTCGAACGCAGTGGTACTCTACAGCGAGTGTGTGCCACACAATGGTTCGGTGATTGACTGGCGCGACAGCAAGTGGAATGTGTTGATACGTGCCGCAGGAATCAGCAGTGCATTGTACATGCGATCATCAAATCTTCCGGCACGGATGAATACGCCTTCCGACTCGCGTTACATCACTCCTGTTGCATCGGTTGCGGCAAAGGTGGATGGTCAGCAACTGCGCTTCGATTCACTTACCGGCTACATCAACCACATGAACAGCCGAGCAGGTAAATACTACGAGACCGAGCGCACGATTGATGTGCCGTATCTCTGCGGGTTCAGCCGCTCCTCCGACGGCTCTAATCCATCATTCAACGAGATTGCACTGGGCTGCGAGATAATCTACGACGGAGTATCCTATATCGTACTCGGCATTGAACGTGACTACGCTTCTATAACAACGAAGCTGCGTTTGCAAGCATCGTCGCGGTTCGTGTTTCAGGAAGTGGGTACTATCGAAGAAGCTGGCGGAGGTGAGGGGCTTCCTACGCTACCACCTGATAGCCCTGTGGCGACACAACAATCCGGTATCAGCGGTGCATATCTCGCAGCGGGCGACATCACGGCGGGCGATGCAGTTATGCTGAACTCGGCGGGTGCTGTGCTGAGGGCAACAGCCATATCAGGTGCGGTCTATGGTCGTGTTATCGGTGTGTCGCTGCAAACAGTGGTTGCAGGCAGCAGGGTGCAGGTTGCCTTGCCGGATTCGGTGGTGTCGTCATCGCGCTATTCCTTCACTCCGGGTGGGCGTGTGTATGTGCGGACTATCGCATTGCCATCGGCGAATCTGTCGCAAGAACTACTTACCGCCTCGAATGCGACATTGGGCGAGGACACTATCGTTGAACTTGGTGTAGCCATCTCTGTAAGTGCGTTCGTGCTGGATACACCCGAGTACATAATTCGTGAGGAGTTGATGTAATGGCATTTCTGCAAATCACACTCAAGTACGCAACAACCGAGCGCACGTTTAAGCCGCTGCTCTGCGACGATGTGGACGTGACCATGAGGAAAAACGGTCGTCTGCTGAATGGCACTGCATTCTCGCACTTACAAGCCCGTTGGCGCGAATGGGATGTAGTAATCTCCTCTGATGAACTTATCTCGCGGGATGCAAACACCTTCATCAGGAATTTCTGGAAATCAAAGGAAGCGAAGTGGCTGAAGATTAACAGCGGCTCGTTTATCGAAGTTGTCATTGATGGGGGCGCAGCACCGAAGGAACTCATAGAAGGAAGCACCGCGCTTCCCGAATACAAACTGCGTCTCATCGAAGTTGCTGGAGGTGTTGCGTGATATACGGGTCTCTTGATACCATTCGCATTATGCCGATTCGCAACCTGCTCTTGAAGTTCGGCGACCGACCCAACACACACGTAAACAACGAAGTGGTTCAATTCCAGTTGTTGGAAGCAGACAGCACTGCAAGCATATCGCCA
>JAEUSO010000045.1 GCA_016788605.1 Candidatus Kapaibacterium sp.
TTCCGCTCGTATATCGAAGCGCCGGTACTCTCGCATATCAGCGTTGATTACGGCAATCTTGATGTGTATGATGTTGATCCGGTCTCTATTCCCGATGCAACCTCGAAACGCCCTGTGGTGGTGTATGGCAAGTGGAAAGGCAACCCCGACGGTGTGCTGAAACTCACGGGCGAGTCGGCGAACGGTGCGTACAGCTTTTCGGTGAATGTGGGCGCACAGCCAATACGCCCCGAGAACACTGCGCTTCGCTACCTGTGGGCGCATAACCGCGTCCGCTTTATCGAAGACGGCATGATAGGCAACTATGGCAATCAGCGCGGCGCAACCACCGACGAACAACGCGACATCACGGCGATTGGTGTGAAATATAACATCCTGACCAAGTACACATCATTCATTGCGGTTGATACGGTCGTCAGCGTGTCGAAGCAACTCACGAAAAAAGAAGAAGAACAGAAACCAAAACAAGATTCATTACTGCACTCGCAACAGCCGGTAACAGAACCATTACGGATTGATTCAACTCGTGCAAATAAGAAGGTAATTCGTTCGGCAGTTGAGTTCATATCCGCAGAGCAGCAATCAACATTGAACACAACACCTCCGCCCGCAGGTACTGCAACCGGAAGGGCGAAGAAAGCAGTACGCGCAGAAGGTAAAGGAAGTGCGGGAAGCGCGGCAGCCGCACCAAGCAAGACGAAGGAAGTTGTGGTTTCAGCCAACAGAATAGTTGATGACAAAAAGGTTGGTGTGAGCGAGAATGTCAGTGGCGAATCAACGCAACGCACAACACGCGAAAGCGCATTGCAAGTGGCAACAACTCCAGCAGGTGTGGCAACGTCCGGCGGCGGCTTTACGGTTCGCGGTAGCAGACCCACAGATACAGAAATCCGTATTGACGGAATGGATGTCACGGATCCGGTTACCGGCGGGGTCGGCAGCGGCTTTTATGCACCAAAGAATATTACAGGTGACACAGTTATCGCACGCTCAATCAGTACAAAACAAAACGCCAGAGATGCGGGTACAACAGGAACAGATTCAATTCTCGTAAACAAACTGCGTGCAACAGGTAATACGAACCAGAACGAGATGCGGGCTGATTCGATTGCTTCACAACAAATCCGCAACAGCCAGAAAATCTGGACGGACTCACTCTATGCAAACAAATTCAAGCCGAGCGGCAACATTCAGGTTGATACTGTCAATGCAAGAACAGTTCATATTTCACAAACACTTCGCGCCGACTCAGTTCGCGCACGGGCTGGAACAATACCAACCAACCAAAGCGCACCGCAAACAACCGGAACTATACCGCAAACAACATCGCAATCCTCTCCTAACTCTGCAAGAACGCCGCAGCAAGTCGTCGTGTCGGCAACGGACTCCAAGCCGTCGTCAGGCGGTTTCCTCGGACTCTTCGGGGGAAGCAGTACCAGTGGCGACAACAGCGCAGATGAAGCCAATGCGTTAGAGCCGGAAAAAGCTCCGCCAAAATTGTTTATTGGTCCGGTTGCGGGGTATGGATTCGGTGTGAACGGAATATCGGATGTTGATGTGGCGGGCATATCGGGAAGCATTGCACCTCGCGGCGGCGGATTCTATTATGGAATAGCGACGGAGTTCCTTATCGGCAACCCGAAGACATCCAAGTCATCGCTTATCATTGACCTGATGTACGAAAGTACAAGCGGAACATCCTCGTTCATTGCGGACGGCATCAACGCATTCCGCGCACAGGACGGCAGCAGCACCACCGCAACGGCAACAGTCGCTAACGAACTTCGTATCCGCCGCTTTATGATTCGACCATTATACCGTTTCAACCTTGGCAATACGCCGATCGGTTTTGTGATTGGCGGAACGCTTGGCATCAACGCGGGGTCGGCATTGACAAGCACCGCCGCACTGCCCGACGGCATCCTCTGGCAACCCAACGGCGCAGCGAAGCAAACCACCGAGCAAACATTCCGCTCAATATCGGTGGCAATCAGCGCGGGCATTCAGTACGAGATAATCTTGAAACGCTTCTCGATTATCCCAAGCGTTATCTACGATGTGCCGTTAGGCGGACTTAGCGAGGCAGTTCCCTTGCGTCAAGGCGTATTGCGTGCGGGAGTCGCCGTTCGCTTTGCCGTCGGGTCTGTTTTCTAAGGTCATAGCGTACCACAAAGCAAAGCCCGCTGCGGATAATCTCTGCGGCGGGCTTTTTCGTTGCGGCGTTGCGGCATTGCGTGGCATATTGCACATAAAACCACAGCACATGGAACACACATCACACGACACCGCGCATCCCGTTGTCTTTTTCGACGGCGTATGCAACCTTTGCAACAGCACGGTGCAGTATGTGATTGAGCGCGACCCCGATGCCCTCTTCCGTTTTTCGTCATTACAATCACCCTTCGCGCAGCGCGAACTTGGCGCACGCGGCATCGTTATCTCCGACCCGCCCGAATCGGTTTTACTGCTTCATCACAATCACATCTACAGTGAATCCGCCGCCATCATAACATTGCTCCGCCTGCTTGGCGGCTGGTATCGCATCGCAACTCTGTTGCTGATAGTTCCTGCTTTCATCCGCAACCCTGTGTACCGATGGGTTGCACGCAGCCGTTACCGTTGGTTTGGCGTTCAGGAATCCTGCATGATGCCCTCGCCCAACCTCCGCCACCGCTTTTTGGAGGAGTAGCGGTACTATCTTTCCCCGTAGCAGAAAAGTTCTTGCATAGAACGGGGGTGCGTGGTATTATCGCCGCCACTTTTTTAGAAAGGCGCGTCGTGGTGCGGTTTTCAGCCCGTTCGGGGCAATTCCCTCCGTAGGTTCACTGCCCCCATACTAACGATATGTACCACCCGCTTCGCCCTTTGCCATCAATCGCTCTCGAACACCACACGCATCATTGGGGAGAGTGACAGTATCGTATGTGATGATGAATTCGCACCGCGTGTGCAGACACATACTGTTCTATGCTGTGGCAGTCCGTTACGTCGGATTGATGGAAAAAAGTTTGCAGTATGATTAACCACTATAGTTGAGGTTTGCCATGGCAGCCAAAAAACAGGCGAAAAAATCAGCAACACCGGCAGCGAAGAAAGCAGCAAAGCCGGCGGCAAAAAAAGTAGCAAAACCCGTAGCGAAGAAAGCTGCTAAACCGGCAGCGAAGAAAGCAACGAAACCCGTTGCAAAAAAAGCCACAAAACCTGTGGCAAAAAAAGCGGCAAAACCCGTGGCAAAAAAAGTCACGAAACCCGCAGCAAAGAAAGTAGCAAAACCCGTGGCAAAAAAAGCCACAAAACCCGTAACGAAGAAAGTAACAAAACCCGTGGCAAAAAAAGCAGCGAAACCCGTAGTGAAGAAAGCAGTGAAACCCGTAGTGAAGAAAGCGGAAAAGCCCGCTCCGAAACCTGTAGCAAAGAAAGTGGAGAAGATTGTTCCTGCAAAACCGACACCCGCACCAAAAGCTAAACCGGTAAATGAAAAATCAGCACCTGCTCCAGTTCAACCTGCGCCGCAAGCAGCAGCCGCGCAAAAGCCGAAAGGCAGGACAGTAGTCGTGAAACAAGCGGAAATAGGAAGCATTACATCAGTAGGCATTCAAATGGCAACAGGAATTGCACGACCGCGCAAAAGGAAAAACAAGGAAGACGACGCACGGATGGAACAACTCTTTGAGCAAACTCAGGCGGCACCGAAAGGACTTGCAGCAAAAATCGAGGAAGCACCTGTTCCCATCCCTAACGCCGGACCATATTCCACGCCCGAACCTGTAAAACCAAAAGCAAATATCCGCTATTCGGATAAGGACTTGAAAGAGTTCGCCACCGTTATCACCAACGAGCGCGAGAAAACACTCGACGAATTGCGAATGCTGAAAGAGCGGCTCGACGACCTGACGAGTTACGAAGCGTCCCAAGAGACAGCCGTTTATTCGATGCACATGGCGGAGCAGGGTTCGGAGGCGGTTGAGCGCGAGAAAACATACGCACAAATCCAACGGATGACCGACTACTTGCGGAAATTGGATGATGCAGGTAAACGGATTGAAGACAAGACCTATGGCATCTGCCGCCAATGCGGAATCCTGATTGCAAAACAACGCTTGCTTGCCGTGCCGATTACCACGCTCTCGGCTTCATGGAAACTTCATCAACGCTGTCCGGTGGATGGCATTGACCGCGTGGGCAAACAATAACGCCCCGCCGGTTCTGCACAATGGTTCTTTTTCAAGCCCTGACACCGGATTCAGCCGGTCGGGGCTTTTGTTTATCCCCCATTACGTTAGCATTCACGACCACCCCATGACATATCACGAAGCACATCAATGGTTAACCGAGAACGTCTCGGCAACGGCTGTTCTCGACATTCCCGCCGAACTCATTGCCGCACTCGACTTTGCAAAGGCAGTTGCATTGGCACAAGAGTTTGGCGCGCACCAACTTGTAACACTGCCCGCCAACGAGCGTGAGTTTTTTACGTGGCTTTCCGAGAACGACCCCGACGTGTGGCACGACCTCTGGGGCGGTGTGGATGAAGACCCCTACGTTGTCTCGCTTGCATTCCTTCCGTACTTCATTGACCCCTCGCGCGGGTTTCCCATCTGTGACCTTGAAACCACGCCAAACTACTTCTTTGCCGAGCCGATGCTTCATACCGCCGAATCGAAGGATTTTGTCGAGGCGGTGCGCCAGCGGTTTATCGCCAAACAACCGCTAACCGTTGAGCAACTGCTTGCATTGGAAGTCAGCGTTGCACCAATAGATATTTGGCATTTTGCATGGCATCACGGGCTTACCCTTGCCGATTCCAAACGCGCAGTGCAACGCTTGCACGACGACAACATCCTGCTGCACATTCCGTCGGCAACCGACCTTGCAAACTATATTGAGGTGTGATGTGCGCCCGTACTTTCAGGTGTAATGCTCTTCCGCTAACCGGACTGCGCTTTCTACAAGCTCCACCGCATTGCGCGGTGCGCCGTCCAGTTGGGATATGTGTTTCAATGCAGCAATAATTGACTGTAACGGAAGATGATGAGGCAAGAGAGCGAACAGTTCATGGAAACGCTCTTCATCAAGCGGTGTGAAATCGGGAACACCGGACGGTTCGGAAGCAATCTCGTTACGGATGAGCGCATCCATTCTCCGCAAAAGCATCAGCGCGTCGTGCTCGGAGCTTCGTGTTGTTCTTGCCAATGCTATTGCAATAGGATACGCTGAACTCCGCCGCAATGCATGCGAGTGCTCTACAACCCGCGTATGTATCACATCATGTAATACCGCCATCGCAGCATCAGTCGCAGCATTTGCGGGAACAGCGGCGCGTGCAGCTTCCGCCATTACTGTGCGATTATCTATCACAGAGCGAAGTGCGGCAGTAAGATTCTCTTCCGTCAATTCACGCAGGAACAGTGCCGCACCTGTGGCAGCAATCCTTTCCGCACGCGCAAACTGATCGTCGTAGGTACGCTGTTGTGGCAGCAACACACACGGCACGCTGGCGTGCATGAGTTCGTTCACCGTATTGAATCCAGCCGCCCCGACCGCCGCATCAAACGCAGCAAAGCACTCCATCATCATCATCCGTTGCGACCACCGGACATTCGGTGCATGATACTCGCGCCCGTGGTACAAATGCCCGCTACCGATAACAAATTCCACATCGGGAAAATGTGCTGCAACGGAAACATACGTTCGCAGAATATCTTCTGCATTCGAATCGCCGCCACCGCCGCATGTGCAATACACCGCAAGCGATTCCGGCTGTAGTCCAAGCATTGCACGCGCATCACTGCGCGAGAGCAACTCGTCGCGTCCGCGAATCATAACCTCGCCAACTGGATGGGTTCTCTCGGCAAGAACAGTATCAATAACCGAGGTGTGCGCTCCCTGCTCGCCGATACTGACAATGCCGTGGTATCCGCCAAGCAACGATTGAAAGCGTTTACTTGAAGCAACATCGGATTTGACGGCACGGTAGATAAACACATTGCGCTGACCGAAGTCAAGCACATCGTACAGTTCATCGAACGCGCCGCCCGGAAACGTATCCACGACAAGTACATCGGGATTGCACATATTCACGGCATTCCAAATCCATTGTTTGGCGGTTCGCTTATAGCGGTGCGGGCTAAGACCCGTTGCTCGCACTGCATTCTTGGAAGGAATCTTGAACGAGGCGAATCCATTGGCGTAACAGAGTGCGTCACCCTCGCTTGATGTCAGAAAAAATATCTCGTGTTGCACTCCGGCTAGCATGCAGAGCCGCCGAACCTCGCGGCTGATGGCGACAAGGCGCGTCAGATGTCCCAAGCCCAAGCCGTTCACTGCATAATTCACAATGCACAATGGTTTCTTCATGGGCGGTACTATGGCTCTTCGTGATAGCGCGTGAAGGCAACAGGAAGCAGCAACATAAGCGCAACTGCCGCACCGGTATAATACACGCCGTTTAATCCGGCTGAAGCAAACACAAGACCGAAGAGTTGCGGTCCGAGCGTTTGCCCGAGTAAAGCAACAGTCCTGTTCACCGACATCATCGCAGCCCGCTCTCCGGCAGGTGCGAAGAGTGCCACAAGCGATTGCACATTTGGCTGGTTGCACGCTTGGGCAATACCAAAGACCACAGCGGGAATAAAAAGCAGTGCGTAGCTTGGCATCAAGGAAAAACCAAGGATGGATGCGGCATATAGAACGCATGAGGCAATCAGCAAGCCGCGGTGTGTGAAGCGCGCCACAAGCCGGTCGAGTATAATGCCCGCCGCCGCCGTTGTCACCGACATCGAAGAAACAAGCAACCCGATTTTCTTGAAAACCGTCGGGTCGCCATCGGGCAAAAGCATCTTAACACTATGTTGAAGATAGTTGAGAAACGGACCGAAGAGCAATGCAAAACTGACAAGTGTCATCACAAGCAACACAACCAACTCACGCGAACGGAGTGCTGCGCGGATAGCAGCGAAGTACTCGCCAAGTGTGGCATGGGTTGCGGGGCGGTCGCTGTCGTGAATACCAATCAGAACAAAGACCGCAGCAATAACGCCAAATAGCGGAAGAGCAAACGGATATTGCCACGCTATTGCCGCAAGCGCACCGCTGATAACCGGAAACACCGCCGTTCCAACCGAGAGAACGCTATTGTTCAAGCCCATGATTTTAGTGCGCCGCATTCCCGAATAGTAATCGCCCACAAGCGCAACATTCAATGCGCCCAATGCGGCTGCACCGACACCTTGTATAAACCGGCAGAGCATGATGGCGGAGAACGTATCGGCATAGATGGCAAGCGCACCGCCAAGGGCAAAGAGCAGCAGCGATGGAACAAGAACTTTCTTGCGCCCCAAGCGGTCGGCAAGAACACCAAGCAACGGTGTAAGTACAATACCCGGCAAAGTGAATATCATCAACAATGCACCCGATTGGTTTGGTGCGATGCCGAACGTTTGTTCCACTGCGCGAAGTGCGGGCGGCATTGCCGACGTGCCCACCGCCGTCATGAGCGTGGTTGAGTATATGGCGGAGAGGACAAGCGACATGCGCGGGCTGTTCGCCTGCGGACTATTCGCGTTGGAGTTGCTCATGCTTTGAAATAATGGGTTGCGGAGATTATCCGTAAAGTATAGGAAGGCAAATATGCGGAGAGTCGCTCTATTCCATTGCAGACAACTGATGTGTGTGCGTTTTTGCTGCACGGGAACGATACTATTTTTGCCGTATGATACTAACCGCAATCACGCCAATCTCGCGCATAGACCACATAACATTCAACAGTACTGTTATCTGTTGTTGCTTTATTGCCGCACTCTTCGTATTGCCGGTATCCGCTGCAGCCCAAGCGGACAGCACCGGACCGCCATACTGGAATTCATCGCTGTTCCGAACGGAGGCATCGGGCATGTATTCGGCAGGAAATGTGGACCGCGTACTGCTTCGAGCAGGTTCGCTGCTTTCGTTGCAGCGTGCAGGAACGGAACTCGACGCATCGGCGCAGTACACCTATGGCGAGCAAAACAAACAGGCGGCGGAGAACGACATTCTTGCAGTGGCAAGCGGCTCGCACACCGTCTATGAGAATCTCGGTGTGTTGGCATTCGGCACAACGGAAGCAAGCAGGTTGCGGAGGATTGACCTTCGGTATCAGGCAGGCACGGGACTCAAATACACGTTTGTTGCATCAGCACATCACATACTGAAAACTAGCATTGTCGCACTCTTCGACTACACGAGGTTTGCCGACGGACGGGAGTTGGAAAGCAAACGTATTTCTTTACGGCTTCGCGGACGGCACGTGTTGATTCCCGACCGCCTTATCCTCACGCATGAATCATTCTATCAACCGTCGCTCATCGCACCATCAGAGGATTACCGATGGCGCACGGCAGTAACCCTCGATGCACCGCTCACCACAACGATCGCGCTGAACACCACACTGCAAAACTGGTACGAGTCCATCGTTGCACCCGGACGCGAGCGCAACGACATGACGTTCACCATCGGCATCCGCGCCGAGTGGCGGTAATGGGGGAGCAACACATGAAACTCCCCGCATGAACTGCTTTCCCGTGTGTCTTACTTCAACCTGACAACTTTCGAGACGTACTGGTGAATATCGGCGGGCGTTGAAATACCGATTTTTCCCAACTTCGCGCCCGGCATCGGCGGCGGCATCGGCGGATGGATTTCGTATTCAACCTCAAAATGAAAATTCGTTCTGTTATGCGGGAGCCAGTTCTTTTTGGCAAAGTAAAACACCCATTTGCCGTTCGACCCACGGCGCACACCCTTGATGATTTTATACGCCGCACCTTCGATGTTATGCCATGTCATACCGTTGTCTATTGTGTACTGATACCACTGGTCGGCAACAAGCTCGCCGGCTTGCACGGGGAATTGCACGATAAGCGACGGCGGTTTCGACATGTGGTCGTCCCTGCCTAAACCCGAATTTGCCCCGGTCTTGTTTTCACCGTGAAAAAACTCTATCGGTGTATCGGCAAGATTCTGATTAAACGGCGGGCTGCCGGGAGCAACGTTGAACTTCACATGCTCGCGCGTGCCGACATTCCGCAGCGATTCCATGTTACCTGTGCTGCTTTTCCAAAGGCAATCAAACACGTGATGGTAGGCATACTCTTTCTTCGCACCCGGAAAGTCCGTATTCAAAACCTGTGATGTATCGCTCTTCACCCCGACGTAGAGGAATTCCGTTACGCCATATTCATGTAAGATGAGTTTGGGTTCAACGGGCTTACCGCATATCACCACACCCAATTCGCGTGCTAGGTATGCCAATGCGTCCTTGTATTTCGTTTGTTTATCATAGGGAATGTGAAAAATCAATTCTTGAATACGCGCTTTGGTTGGCGGCGGAGGAATGCCACGGATAGTTGAGAGTTCCGCAATCAGCCCGTCAATGCTGCTTTTTGTGTACCTCGAAAGCGTTGGGTTTGCCTTGTTGACGAGGGTTGTAAATTGGTTGATGTCGAACATAGCGGTATTTGTAAAGTTGAGAGATTCCAGTGCGCCTAAAATAACCGCAAGAGTTCATCACGCAAGAGGATTCTCCAATTTTCTGAACGGTAGATAGAAGATTCCCCTGTCATGAACAACCGCACGGCGGGTGACGACGCGAATACCGGACACGGCTCATGCGGCAATTGCGTAGTTTAGGATTGACTTTTCAAGCAGCATTTCTGCGCGGCAAAAAAAGTCCTTTGTGCGCGGGGAGTATCAACCAATACATAACACAGTGATGACACACACATTTCATAACAACGGCGTTCTTTTAGAGTACATTGATGTTTCAACAATAGGCAGCGGCGGCTTGCCGTGCGTGTTTGTTCCCGGACTCTGTGCGGCGGCGACAGAGGTTGCCGATGCACTCGCACCTGTTTTTCAAGGCACAGGGTATGTGCTTAGTGTGCGCGGGCGCGGCGGCAGCGGTTCACCGGCTGAGAATGAATACACGCTCGACCATCAAGCAAGCGACGTGGTCGCCCTTGTGCGCCATCTGAATCTTTCGGACTGCGTTCTTGCGGGACATTCGGTGGGAGCGTCTATTGCGATTCGTGCGGCAGGTGCTCTACAATCAGTGCTTCGCGGATTGGTTATTCTGGACTTCCCGCCGTTCTATCCGCCGATTGATAAAAGCTGGGCTGCACAAATACTTGCCATGCCGCACGAGGGCATCTCGGATGCTGCTCTAACGGGGCTTGCCGCCTGCGGCGAATACATTGACCTCTTCGACGAATTGCAGGCAATCACTGCTCCTCTGCGAATTGTTTATGCCACAGGCGAGGATGCTGCTATCCGTCCCGAACACGTCGAGGTTCTGCAACGCAACTTCCCCGCTGCGAGTATTCTCCCCATTGATTCGGGACACGAACTGTTCCATACCAATCCCGTCGCTGCGATGGAGTTGATCAGCGGGATGTTGGGCAGAGAGGAATAGGAATCTGGGAATCAGTCAAAGTCCTCCCCGTCGGGGAGGGTTTAGGAGGGGACATACTACGCATTATTCCGCACCATTACCTTCTCATCAACACCCAGCCATTCTTGATTTCCACAACAAGCAGGTTATGTTGCCGCACAAGGTCGGAATAATCGGGATATTTACACACAAAATAGGCGGGACGGTCAATCGCACCGCGCAGCAGCCACGCTTCATAATCACTATAGGGAATGCCATTGGCTGCGGCACTATGGGAATACGGTTTAGCGGCATAGAAGAGCGGCGCGTATGACTTGAATCCAAGTTGCGTGATATGGCAATTCCGCTCCGCGTAGTATTGATACCATGCAATCGGCGTGGCTTGGGTGTAGCCCTCAATCTTTGGCGCAATCACCGGAAGAAACAACGCGACCATACCGACCGTTGCACCGAAGAGCAGCATGAATCCACGCGGTTGCGCTTCTCGGCGGATGGTGAATAATCCCGCTCCGGCTGCCACACCGAACAGAACTCCAATCATCCATTCCCAGCCGCTCCATTGCACGGGCGTTGCCACCACCATGCGCGTAAATCCGTCCTGAATCCGGTCGAGAAAAAGATGCTTGTTAATCAGTGCCAACGGAAATGCTATGAGCGCAACGGCAAGAACACCGAACTGCACAAGCATCACCGAAAACTGTATCGCTCCAAGTCGTTCGCGGCGGCTCATCATCCGCTCCATACCTAACGCACCGAGAAACGTAATCGGGTAATATGCCATCGAGGAGTAATGCACAATCTTGGTTTTGACGATGCTGAATATCACAACCACAACACAAAGTAATGCAAGCATGGCAAACCTGTAGAGCGACACATTCTCCGTATCGTCCTTGCCGTGCCGGATGCCGCTCCACATGAGTACTGATGCAGGAAAGCAACCCACAAGCAATACCACAACATGGTAATAGATTGGTCCCGAATGACCGGCATCGCCTGTGGTGAGCAAGCGTAGCTGATAGGTGATGAATTGCTCGATAAACCACGGACCGTGGGCAAGGTAATCCGCACCAAACCACGCACAACAAACGGCAAGAGCAATACCTAACGAAGCAACCATTGCAACGAAAGGAACGCCTGCCTTATTTGTGCGGTATTCGCGCACGCTTATCACAACCCACGTCAGCCCCGCAAGCAGAATGGCAACGGGTCCTTTTGTCATCACCGCAGCACCGGCGGCAATGCCAATCCACAGTGTGTGTTTCCATGCCGGGCGACCTTCGCGCCTTGCCTCCGCATGGCGGATGATGCTATGAACGGAAAGAAAGATGAGCAGGTTGAAGAGCGGGTCAATAATACCGGTGCGGAAATAGAAGTGCGGGAGCAATGAACCGATGTAACACAACGCCCACCACACACCGAACTCTTTGCTGCGAAGCGATTCGCCCAAGCGAAAAAGCACAATGACAGTAATGATGCCGACCACAGCATTCGGAAAACGTGCGGCGAACTCATTTACGCCAAAGACAAGCATTGATGCGGCTTGCAGCCAGATAAACAGCGGCGGCTTTTCCCAAAACGGCTCATAGTCAATATGTACACGGAAGTAGTCGCCTGTTACAATCATCTCGCGGGCGCACTCGGCAAAGTTGATTTCATCCCAATCGAAGAGATGCACCGCTCCGAGAAACGGCAGAAAGATGAGTGCCGAAACTATGGCAAGAAACAGGACTATCCGGTTCGAGGGCGTTGTGCGAATGAGGCGTTCAATCATACGGAACTTGTGTGTTGTCGTTGAAAAGTTGCGCGGTGGTGAATCCAATACCACGAAGCGCAGAAGAGCAGGATATACACACACCACATGAATATGCTGAAGGGTATATCGGGTTCCGCCGTACGCTGTTCCGGTGTTCCGGTGCGCGTGCGGATAACGGGGTTTGTGTACAGTTCACAAAGTGATGTACGGATAACGGCGCGGATGTAGGTGTCACCCGGTTGCAAAATATAGCGTGCGGTTGATGCCGATGTGTCGCGTTGGCGATGCGTTCCGCCCTGACCGATGAACGCACATTCTGCAAAGGTGCTGTCGCATTCTATCACAAGCGTATCGCCAACAATGCGAACAGCGTTCAACGCAATATCAGCACGGTTCTGCTCGCTATGCACGCCATACGTCGTTCCGCTGCGAAGAGCCGACATCACAGCGGTGCGACTTCGACCGTGTGCGTTAATCATCGTCCAACACACGCCTGTTTCGCCACGGTTGTGCGCGTCATGCGAATCATCATTAGCAATCAGCCACACCGCCCTGCCATTACTCAATGCGGAATCCCAGTGCGCCGATGAATTACGGTAATGATTCAGCACTTCCACACAATGGTATCCGCCCAGTTTTTTCATGTCGCCGTATGTGTAGCTTGGCAATCCGAAACTCGGGTGCGCCATAACCAACACATCGCAGGTCGGTGCAAGACGGTTAAAGAGGAATTGCTTGATATGCACCGTTTGCGGAAGCACAGCATCGAGCATATCAACTTCCTTTGCACCAATCACAAGGCGGTGCGACTTCTGAATACTGAAACCGTGTTCGTAACACGGCACATAAACAAACCGCGAGAATTGCGGCAGCGAGTCAATACTGAAATAATTCGAGAGAGCGACAATATCATAGCCGAGTCCGGAATACACAGAGTCAATCTCGTGTGCAACGGTATTGCCGTCCGTCAGCCCGCCGTATGCCTTTGCATGAAGATGGAAGTTCGATTTCAACCACTGCCCGCTGCTCCCTGCGTACGGGTTGTGCCATACCGTTCCGGCAAACGGTTGCGGTCCGGGAAACGTATAATACGGCATCAGAAAATACGGCGCGGCAAGAAGCATCGCCACACCCCACAACAGCCACACGCCGCTACGGCGAAGCAGGTATGAGAGAGTGTGTTGTTTTCCTTGCTGTTCAATCATATCCCGCAAAGATACACTCATTAGCGGAAGAGTTCGGGCAGGGAACTCATTGCACGGGTGCGGCGGTTCTCCGGCGTAGATTTGCGTTGCTGATACACAGTACACACTGCACCCCAAGACGGCTCGACACTAATCAACACACCATGAACATCATCCGTATTCTCGCACTCATCCTCATACTCACACCGCTCTGCTCTATGACCAATGCCGACACACCCAAGCCAACAATCATCTATGTTTTCGACCCGCTCTGCGGCTGGTGCTACGGCTTCTCGCCCGTCATGGTGCAGCTCCACAAAAAGTACACGGAATCCCACACGTTTCAGGTCGTATCGGGCGGCATGATTACCGGCGACCGCATTGCCCCTATCAGCACAATGGCGGACTTCATCCGTAAGGCATACAAACAAGTGGAACAACGCAGCGGCGTCAAATTCGGTAAGCGGTATATCAACGAAACCCTCAACGGCAACACCATGCTCAGTTCTGTTCCGCCCTCGATTGCACTCACCGTGTTTGCTTCACATAAACCTAACCAAACCATCGAGTTCGCCCACGCGCTGCAAACCGCGATTTATAGCGAAGGCATTGACCCGACCAACACACGGGAATACGGAAAAATCGCCGCCGCATTCGGACTCGACAGCGCATCGTTTGTCACCGAGATGGGCAGCCCCGCCATGCTGCAACGCACCGAAGCGGGCTTCGCCCAATCCGAACAACTTGGCGTACAAGGATTTCCCGCCGTCTTCTACCGCGCCGCTTCCGGCAAACTCACCATGATAGCCAACGGCTACACCACCTTCGCCCAACTCGAATCGCGTATGAAATCAGCAATGAAAGAATAACAGACCGACTCCTTATTCAACGGGTGTTTCCACTGTGATGTTCACCGTGCGGTTATACATCCGACCTTCTGGCAGGTTATTGTCGTAGAGTTCTTGTTCTTCGCCGTAGCCGGTTACGTTGCTCATCGGAACGTTCAATGCTTTTGCCGTGAACTCGGCGCGCTTGGTCGAGAGCATCCTGTTGTAGTCGTTCGAGCCGGAGCGGTCGGTATGACCGGTGATAATCATTGTAGATTTCGGTGTGCTGTGGACGCGGATGTACTTCAGCATTTTTTCGTGAGCAGCCGTATGCGTGTATGTCCCGAAATCATAGAGGATGAGCGAGTAGGTGTCCACGTATTTATTGTCTATCCGCTCGCGGTCGCGCTTGGTGATAAGCTGTACGGGCGTGCTTGCCGTGACCGTTGAAACGCTGTCCTTCCTGTCGCGAAGTTCCATGGTGATGCCGATTTTTTGCGGATGTTCGATTGCCTGTGCAAGCTGCTCGTTCACGTTCCACTCAATGGCTGCGGGAAGCGAATCCGTGCTTGATTGAAAACTCTTCGTAATGGTATCAAGCACCGAGCCGCGAATGCGCCATGCGGCAATGCCTGCCGAGCTTTTTACCGACGGATAGATACGAAGCGACGACACCGATTCCGTACGGAGCGTTGTATCAAGCAGCACAATGTTTTGTAATACTTCCGCAACAGAGCTTGCGATTTCCACGCGGCGGTTTTCGTCAATCCCGTCCTGACTCTTTGCACTCGACGGTACGCGAGGCAAGTTCTGTGCTTTGATGACAAGTCGTTTTGCATCAACCTGCCACGCCTGTTGCAAATAATCGCGCACCGCTTCGGCACGGCGTTTCGAGAGTTGTGTGTTACCGTGCTCTGCATCCATGTCGGTGTTGCATCCCGTCAGCGTAAGTACGGCGTTCGGGTATTCGCGCAACCGCTTGCCAATGATATTCAATACGTGGTGGTATATCTGCAACGTGTTGCGCTTCCGCAGATTATTCACCGTAAAATTCGATGTCTCGGTGGATGCAATCCTATTGTAACGAGCAGGAAGCGTATCGGTGTTTTCTTCAAAGAACACATACGGCAGAAGCGGACGGATGGAATTCCCGATCACTTCCTCGATACGAATCGTCACCATATCCTGCTCGTTCTTCTCCGCATCTACAGCGCGTACCTGCATCGCCGGCTCGAAGTAGTACGGTCGCTTTTTGGGAATTGTCTTAGTATAGGTCTGATACTCCTCGCGGGTGACAAGAAATGTGTTGAGCGCGACTTCCTCGCTTCGCGTAT
>JAEUSO010000460.1 GCA_016788605.1 Candidatus Kapaibacterium sp.
ACAGCGACGATCTATCATGGAGTGGCGACAGCCGCTTCGTTCGTAGCGGAAACCAAGTCCGTGATATGCGCGGCACAGTGACCAACATGACACCGGCACAAGTTGATTCGATACGATGGGTTGGTTATGGCGGAATTGGATCACTACCCAGACAACCGTTCTATGTGGATGGCAGTGATACTTTACGTTCGATTTATGATAATCCCAATATGCCTGTCCGGTGGATTAGCCCATCGGAGTATCGAACATGCAATTACACAAGCATCTATTCCAGAAGATCGTCCAATTCCTTAATAGGTAATGTAACAAAGATTGCTACACCATCATCATTTACGATTTATGGCGCCCCGCATTATTCAAGCACCGGCGATACTCTCTATGGCTGTGGCTGGGACGGTAGTGCTTACATGGTGAATCATACAGGTAATGTTCTACGCTCTTTTCGTATTCCCAGTAAGAAGATAAGTCATATCAACAGTTCTCATAATTTCATTTTTGTAAGCTGCGGTGATTCTGTTTGTTATCTCTTTTCTAAACGAGATACTACTCGTCAGGATATCGTATTATTTCCGGGTCGTGAGACTGAAGCTCCAAATCAGTTGTTTATTGTATCCGCTTTCAGTGTGAATAATCGTTATGTAGCTGTTAATACCGCATCAAACAACCATTCAAGCACAATGACTGTGTATGATACTCGGGTTAATCAACCTTGTTACATGGTGCAATACAATGATGACGCCATTCATTCTCGAATGCTCTTTAATAAGACGAGTTCATATATAGCATTCAGAGCAACACGTACTTCTATTCGTGTGGTATCATTGCAGGATACATCAGTGTCATGGCTTTTGTCACATTCAGGACAAGTACTCGGTTATCACTGGCATCCGACTGGAAAAGCAATTCTCACCGGTTCATTAGATTCAACATTAGTTATATGGAATCCCGACAATGGCTCGATCATCAAAGCAATTCGAACACCACATCCCGTTTATGTAGTCCATTGGAATCATAATGGCTCACAGATTCTTTATTCTACGAACGATTCCACATTTATTCTTGATTTACAGTCAGGGCTGATAATTGATAGAACTCATGGTGTTATGAATATTGCATCAGATAACGTACTCAGTCCCAATGAAGATCGTGTTGTATTACTCGATGGTGTGACTTATCTGACATGGTATATTTACTTTACCAGTGAACGCCGCACCGTTTGGCATCTTGGATCACCTTATGTTTCTGGTTCTGCTGATTCAACAACTATTCCGCTCTCTGTTGCCGACTCGATTGTTTCTGTTTTTGATGATGTAGAAAGGAACACTCACCATCAATCCATCACATATTCCAATAACATGCTGTATCTCAATGACAACACAGATGCAGTTTCCTCGGTATCCATCTATTCACTTCATGGTGCATTGATTCGCAGAATAAGCGGCGATGAGTTAGCTCCGCACATACCGCTCGATTTCCTGCCGTCGGGTATGTATGCACTGTGTGCCGAAGGTAAAGGAAAGGCAACATCTATTCCACTTGCGATTATCAGGTGACAGACCGATAAACAACAAACGGTGCGTACGCTTTTGCATCCTTCACCGTATCACCCAACCCTGCAAGCACGGAATTGACACTACGTTGTAGCGGGAGACAGTTCACCGAAACCGTATTCCGGTTGATAGATATGCTCGGCAGAACTGTT
>JAEUSO010000461.1 GCA_016788605.1 Candidatus Kapaibacterium sp.
TGCAGCCGGACTTGTGCTTGATGCCGTCCATTTTGAACTCTTCGACGACCCCTCATTTGTTCGTGAACTGAACGATGCCGTGAAAGATGCCGAACCGGAGTTGCAGCAGAAGGCAAAAACTATTCTTAGTACAGTAAGCCACCGTCATGTGGAAGAACTCATCGAGCCGATTGGATTTTTGTTTGTGCCTGTTTTTTTCGTGTACACCGGATTCTCTGTGAATGTAAGCAGCTTCACATCTTTTCACGTCCTGATAGCAGGTGGTATAATTACAGCAATTGCATTACTTGGTAAAGTCGTATCGGGTTTGGGTGCCGGAAAAGTAAATAAATGGCTTGTTGGTTGGGCAATGATGCCACGAGGCGAGGTTGGATTGATATTCGCAGTAACAGGCAAGTCGTTAGGTGTGGTAGATGATAATGAGTATGCCGTGATTTTGATGATGGTTGTCCTCAGTACGTTGCTTACTCCGCCCATCCTCACCGCTATTATCAACAGGTCGGCTCGGCGCTCACAGAAAGAATCTCAGGGCGTATCTGTACCTTTGTGATTTATCATTACTCTTGCAAAGTTTAACAATTTATTGGCAGACGGCGAACCCGTCAGTCCGTCGTGTATGTTTCGGTGAGTAACAGTTCACGGCGCAAGTGCCAATCATTTTGTAGATTGCACGCTTGCAGTAAAAACGACCATAAAATTTGTATCATTTGATTTGTTCAGAGAATGGACACGAAAAACCTGAACCGCATATTCGCATCTGTTGCGTTTATCGTTTCTCTCATCACGTATTCGCTAACCGTACAGCCAACGGTACCATTTTGGGATTGCGGTGAATTCACCGCAGCGGCAGTCCAACAGCAAGTGCCACACCCGCCCGGTGCGCCACTCTTCCTTATGTTCGGAAAAATCTTCGATTTGCTCCCTATAGGAAGCAGCAGCGACCCAGGTATCCGTGTGAACATGGTGTCGGTGGTTGCAAATGCTGTCACCATCTTGCTGTTATACCTGACAACGGTCATGGTTATCAACGCATTCCGCAAGAAACCGCTCGAATCTATGGGCGAAGCGATTGCAGTGTACGGTTCGGCATTGGTCGGCGCACTCGCATTCAATTTCAGCGACACATTCTGGTTCAACGGTGTTGAATCGGAAGTGTATGCGTCATCCACACTTTTTGTGGCGCTTGTATCGTACTTGATGATGCTGTGGTGGGAGAAAGCCGACACCAAAGGGCATGAACGCTATCTCGTTCTCTTGTTCTATGTTATCGGTTTATCAATCGGTGTCCACTTGCTGGCGTTGCTTGCAATTTTCTCGATTGTCTATCTGATCTATTTCCGCAAATACACATATTCACATCAAGGATTTGCAGTCACAACTGTTCTCTCCCTTGTTGTTTTTGCAGTTATCTATAAGTTCATTGTCTCGTATCTGCCAATGCTTTTGGCAGGGAACTTTGGTAAAAACGAACTCCGCGAATACTGTACGCAGAACAGCATGTTGCTTACGTTGTTCGGTATCGGAATTATTGCAGCGGGTGTTGTACTTGTTGTGCGTGGTATTCAAACAAAGAACAACATCCTTGCACTTGTATCATCATCGTTCGTCCTCGTTATTATCGGGTACACAACCTACACGCATATTCTTATCCGTGCGAATGCCAATCCGCCGATGA
>JAEUSO010000462.1 GCA_016788605.1 Candidatus Kapaibacterium sp.
TCCAATCAATGCAAGCACAGCTCATCGCCGACCATCCGCGGGCTAACGGTAATCCTAAATATGTTTTGATACCGATGCGGGCGGATGATACGTCGAAAGCGTATCACGTCAGGGTTGAGCAGATTCATTCTCATAGCAAAGACAGCATCATCATCTCCGATGCGATTTCCTCAGAGCAGACAACAATGTTCGTAACTGATTTTGCCAATGCCGTCGCATCCATCAATGCAAAAGGAGATGGTACACCTGCAAACATTTCATACATCAAAGAGAGACACAGCAGATCTGGTTTCCCCGACTCGATGTTTCACCACACATTTATTCCTGTTCTCTTTATGTTTCTCTTCGTTATTAGTGCCACATCGCTATCGGGACAAATGCTTGTCCGCAGCATTCTCGACGAGCGCAGAACGAAACTGACAGATATGTATCTTAGCTCAATGTCGGCTTCGGAATACATCTGCGGAAAATATGCGGGCATAGCACTTATTGGTGTTACATATACTGTGTTGTGGTTCACCGTTATCACCATTGCATCGGCTGTATTATCGGTCCACTTGGACATTACAGACGTTGCATTGGCACTCGCGGCAGGATATCTGACATATATGAGTATATGCGGACTCTACACATTCATTGCGGCGTGGAGTACAACGGAGTCATCAGCAATCATGCTTATGTATATAGTATCGCTCTTCAGCTCGATGCCGTTGGTACTTAGCAATGCACAGTCCGTATCATCAGCAGAATGGCTGCGTATCGTTCCGTGGTTCTCGTTGCTAATGGACACACAACAACATGTATTCGGAAAACATATCACGCTTTTATCGTTTGCGACAGGCATTATTACTATATGCACGTTGATTGCAATGTCACTCATTATATCCATCCATGTCTATCGTGCCCGGATACAGCGAGGACTTTGAGAATACTTGAATCAGATATTCTCAACTTTCGCAAGTTTGAAAACGCCGTTCGTTGAAATCTCAAACGTGAATTGTTGTTTCACCTTGTTCTCGTACCGCCATACTTCTGTCCTTGCCTTGCCGTCTTCAGCGTTGGTAATTGTGGTTGGAAATCCGAACAGAACATGGATTTTACCACGCTCGGTTTTCACACCGTCCATCGTACCAAAGTTGCTAAATGTGGTTTTCGCATAATCGCAACGACGGAAAAACTCAACCATTTTTTCATTGTATGCTGTTTGCGGCGTGGGGTCGCTTTTCTTCCACCATGTTTCCACGTTCAGGCGCGCTTCACGGTCTGTCCCATCGCGCAGTGCATCGTATTCGCTTTCGCTGAGAATATACTGCATGTAATCAAGTGCCACTCTCATACTCCGGTACGATTGCGGCATATCGTTCCACACAATATTGAACGGCAATACTGCGCTGTCGCGGGTTGTCTGGTTTGTCAGTACAAGCACATACGCGCCCGGACTAAGAACTGACGAAGGAATCTGTGCATCAATATACAGGTTGTCGCTTGCCGTTCGGGTTGAAGCAATCACAGGCGGGATGGCACTCACACCCGATGTTCGTGCAATCAACTGCCCTAAGGACTTCAGACGGAAAACGCCTTTCGTCAGGTCTGCCGCAGGTTGTGATTCTGTTTGTTTTGACTGCCTTTGTCGAATCACATAGCTGATTGCATCGCTTTGTGATGTC
>JAEUSO010000463.1 GCA_016788605.1 Candidatus Kapaibacterium sp.
GACCGACGCAACGATAATTATGGTAACAGGTCGGAACATAACTATAACCGCCGTGAACAGCAGGATACCGAAAACTTCGGAAACCGCGAAGGAATGAACAATCAATACGCGCTCCCGGCATATCCTAATCTTCAGCAAAAACCACCAAAGAAAAACAAGGGGTAAAATGTTGATGCGATTCGGGTTATATGAATTTCATTTAACAAAAAAAGGGTTGGGTAAAACCAATCCTTTTTGCATTTTGCAGACCTGTACGCACAACCGTATATCTATATGGCATCCTTAATCCGGTGTGCACAACCGTATGTAGTGCGTTCAGCACGTTCTTTGATAATCGAAATCGTTCTTTTTTGGTGTTTTGTTTTTTTATTGTCATCCTGCTCGAAGCATCAGGAGTTAGATGTCCGCCGCTCGTTTCGCTACAATGAAACCGGAGGACTGAAATCGCTTGATCCTGCTCTCGCAAGTTATCAGGCAGCGGGGTGGCTGACGTCTCAACTTTTTTCAACATTGGTTGAGTATGATTCTACACTTACTCTCACACCCTCGGTAGCTAAACGGTGGTCGGTTGATTCAACCGGCTGCCGGTGGATTTTTGAGTTGCGGACTGATGTCTTTTTTCATGAAGACAGCTGTTTCGGAGCACAACGCTGGCGGGTGCTAACTGCTCATGATGTTCGATACTCTTTGGAGAGATTGCTTCATGCGGCTACACGTTCACCGGGTTTATGGGTGCTCAGAAAACGGTTGGTCGGTGGTGATGAGTATCACCGCTTGTCGAAACAAGCCGGTTTCTTTGGACGATGTAAAGGAATAGAGGTACTGAGTGATTCAACAATAGCTCTAACCCTCGTCAAGCCCTTTGCACCGTTTCTTAGCTTGCTAACCATGCCATATTGCTCCATCGTGCCTCACGAGGCACTAGAGATGTATGGCGAGGACTTCGGTCTTCATCCAGTGGGTAGCGGTCCATTCACAATGGCATCGTGGGAATTTGAGAAAGAACTGGTCTTACGAAAGAATACATCCTATTTCAAAACCGATGGACGCGGCGTTCGCTTACCCTATTTGGATAACGTGACCGTTCAGTTCATTAGGGATTCTAAAACAGAATTTCTTGAATTCCGCAATGGGAACATTGATGCAGTAATGCAGATTGACCCCTCGTTTGCCTCGGTGGTTTTGAATACGGATGGAACTCTTCAACAGCGCTATGCCAAGTATGTGCTTCAGCAAAAACCTGCACATACTATCGAGTACTATGGGATGCTCCTCGATACAAACGAAGACGCTGCACGCGCTATGCCGCTTGCAACATCAAGGTTCATCAGGCAGGCGCTTAACTATGCGATAGACCGTGACCGGATTGTCCGTTACGTTCTTCGCGGAAAGGGGATTGCCGCTGAACATGGAGTATTGCCGCCGAGCATGCCCGGATTTTCGGAAACAGTTCGCGGTTATACCTACAATCCTGCAAAAGCCAGAATGCTCTTGAAGGAGGCGGGGTTTACCAACGGTATCGGAATGCCGACACTTACATTGCAAATGGGCAATAACGCCCGGTCGGCATCAGTAGGCGAGGCAATACAACAGATGTGGAAAGAAATCGGTGTTTCAGTAACATTGAAACAAGTTGATTTTCCTCAACATCTCGACATGGTTCGC
>JAEUSO010000464.1 GCA_016788605.1 Candidatus Kapaibacterium sp.
GCACATAGAGTGGGCATCCGTGTTATTGCCGAATTTGCGTTTCGCACTATGAGCCGTGATACGGAGCTCGCCATCCAACATCCCGATTGGTTCTATTGGATACGCTCCGAGGACGCATCAACGTATGCAAAACCCGATTTTAGCAATGAGACATTGTCTGAAATCCACGCTCGCATTCAACTACAAAATTTCACTCACCTGCCTGCACCGGATGAGAGTTACAAAAACAAATTCGTTCAAGCCCTATCGTCTGTTCGCACTGATACAGGCGAAATTCAAGGCATTACTTCTGATGGAACGGTTTGCGTTTTGCCGCCGGCATTCGCTGATTATCCTCCCAACGACCCGCAGCCATCATGGGATGATATTACCTATTTAAAATTTCATACCCATGCGTCATTCAATTATGTAGCATATAATACCATTCGCATCTACGACGAAGAGTTGCAAAATCCCGATACATTTTCAGCCCCTTTGTGGAAACATATTGAAGGTGTTGTGTTTACCTGGAAGAAAAACTACAACCTTGACGGTGCGTTTCTTGATATGAGTCATGCATTACCGTACCAACTCCGCCGTGCCATTATGAAGCGAGCACGCCGGACTGATGAGGCATTTGCATTTATAGATGAATCCTTTGACATTTCGGCTACTGCACAAGAACAGGGATTCAACGCCGTTGTAGGTAATGTGTGGCTAGCTGCACAACGTATTGATACGTTACTGGAACGACTTGATGGACTACGCAACTCCACGACTACTGTTTCTTTTTTAGCAACACCCGATACACACAATACGCCACGGGTAGCAATGCGCCACGGCACTGATGACATTAAATCTATATACTCACTCCTTAGCGATATTCCCAATGGTATTCCTTTCGTAACAAGTGGAAGCGAATTCGGCGAGCGCACACCAATCAATACGGGCTTAACATTCTCGAACGAAGAAACGGAAACATACCCTGCTTCACGGTTACCGCTATTCTCATCATGCGCCCTTGATTGGAAAAATGCGGATGCGGAGATTATCAATCATATCCGGTCGTTATTCAGGTAGATTTCAAACATTGCAATAAAAAAAGCCGTATGTACTAAACGTACATACGGCTTTTTGTTTTTCAATCGAAATGTTCTAGAGAGACGCGGACTACCGAGTATCGGTAACGAACTCTTGTTTTGGTGTCAGTGATTCTATGTCACTAACCGATAACCGGCGAGCACCGATAATACGGCTGCCATAGTATGTACTCTGCAACGATGATATTGTAACACCGTATCGTGAACTTGCATGGGCGAATAAATTATCGCCAAGGTAAATTCCAACGTGGGATACATACGCATGGCTCATTGTATGGAAAAACACCATATCGCCAAATTGCAAATCGCTGACGCGGGCAACTGCACGACCGACATCGCTTTGCGACTGTGCTGTGCGGGGCAGGACGATATTTGCGCTTTGATTGAAGACCGCCCGGACAAATGCAGAACAGTCAATTCCATTACGCGATGTACCGCCAAAATGATATGGTGTACCGAGCCAATCCATCACTGCATCCATAACTGCGCTTTTTGCAACGCCACACGTGAGTTTCTCGGACGGTTCGTTAGCACCGGCAGGGTCAATGTACGAGAGCCAGAGCGTTTTGAACG
>JAEUSO010000465.1 GCA_016788605.1 Candidatus Kapaibacterium sp.
CAGGAGTGCTTGCAAACGCATCCGTGCGCTTCCGTCCCGACCAGCCGCATATCAAGGTGACTTCACCAAGCGGTTGTGACGGTATCACAAACCTTACTGGCAACAACGTTACAGTTCGCTGGATTGCCTACGGTGTGGGTGACAACTCGGCTTCAGGTCGTGATGTGGAAGTTCAAGTCAGTTCCGACGGCGGTACGACATGGACCTATGCACGGAATGCCGGTGGTGTTCTCGCAGCAAACGACCTTGGCGGTGCAGCGGGTGCAATCGTGAATGTTGAATCGGCAGAAGCTACATGGCTTCCTTTCAACAACGAAGGTACGGCAACACAGGCACAAGGTCCTTGCAATCTTCGCAGTATTGCATCATCGTATGCTAAAAATGTTATTCTGCGTGTTCGTGGCTTTAACGCTTCGACACAAGGTGTGATTGGCATGACGGAGTCATTCGTCGTGGCTCCATACTTCTCGTTTGCACGCACGGCTTCAACAAAAGCGGAGATTCCGGGCAGCACATCACTCAATATCACGGGTCAAACCATGATGCTTGAGGGTTGGGTACGTCCGTATCGTTTCCCCACAGCAGGCGAAGTGCGGTTCCCGATTATCTCGAAACTCGATACAGCCACAGGTAAGCCGCATTACTCCTTGAGTTTATTGCCATCAGGTCAGCTTGAATTCCGTTTGACAACGGCAGGCGGCGCAGTTCGCACAGCGGTTAGCTCGGCGGCGGTAGGCAGTACACTTGTAACACCGAACTCGATTGAACTTGACAGCCCGTGGACACACGTTGCTGCATGGGTGAACATCGGTAATGGTACAGGTGCATCAGAAATCCGTTTCTACATTGACGGTAACGTACAACGCGAAACGGCAATCTCGACACAACTCGGTGATTCAATCACACTGAATGTCATCAACGAATTCCCCACATATTTAGGTGGTGAAGTTGCAGGCGGTATCAACTACGGTTTTGTCGGTGAACTCCGCGACCTCCGTATTTGGAATGGTACGCCGGGCGGCGTATTGACAACCGGTAACGAACCGACGGCACTGACAACACGTATCCAAGGTGCGATGAACGTTCCGGGTTCTACATTGAACGGCGGCGCGGAAACAAACCTCACCGCAAGTTGGGATATGAGCACAGGTATCTTCAACAGCAGCACGACATCACCGAAGCAAACGGTTATCGAATCAAGCATCGGTTCAATTACAGCAAATGTATCGGGTATGGGAGCTTGTTATTCGGCTATCCGTCCGGTTATCAAATTCGTTGAGCCATACTTCAACCAACGTATTCGCAACACAACAACAAACGCCACCCTTCGCTGGTGCGGTTTCTACTACAACGGTTCTGCAACCGGTTTTGTAACTGGTAACACTGTTGGACCGGTGGACGCTTCTGTTGAGTTCTCTCTTCAAGGCGGCGGTGGTGTGGTAGTTCAACCATATCAATATGTTGCCAGCGATGCGTATGATGCAGGGTACACTGATGCCCTCACGCTTGGTGCAGGTCAAAACTTTACGCTGCATACCGGCTCGAACATGCGTTTTGGCGGTACGCTTGACTTAACAACAACTGACCCCGACTTGAACGACGACGGTACATTCAGT
>JAEUSO010000466.1 GCA_016788605.1 Candidatus Kapaibacterium sp.
TGAACTGGATTTGATCTTCTGCATAGAGTGCTACCATTGCCGCATTCTTTGGCTTCGACCCTGCTGCTTGCTCTTCCGAAGATTGGCTATAGATATCACCGCCGTACATATCGGTATAAACATCATAGAATGGGTTACCTGTCCATGGCAATGAGTTGCTATACCGATGAACGAAATAGTAACGTCCGTCAATACCAGTGCGAATCAAGTGTTTTGTGCCGCCACTTGTTTCAATTTGTGTTTGGAAATTGGTCTCGAACTGAATAGCGTCAGCCATACGGAATTCAAATCCGCGTCCACGTCCGCCGCCGTCATTATTCCCACGTGCACTAAAAATTCTACGCAATCCGTAAGGGTTGGTTGTACTGGAAACATCCTCACCGCCTTCTACATATCCTGTGAGCGGATTCGGTACTAATGCGCCGTTAAATACTGCTTCCGGGTCGTTTGCACGTCCATCACGAATGACAGTTCCGGGAGTTTCAGAATAAAAATCAACAACTTTATCTCCGATGAGTTTACCGGTCACTGCATCTCTGTTTGTAGCAGGTTGCAATCCAGAAGTACTAACAGTAAATTCATCTTTTGGAATCATAAGATCATAACCGGTAAAGAATCCAGGACCGCGAGCAGAAGTTGTTACTCTTGATGGATCTACAATCTGACCGTTTCTGAATGCAGAGCCGGTGCCTAAATCAATAACACGGCGTGCATCTTCTGTGATGTTGTTGTTATATGATACAGTGGCTTCGTAAAAACTGACATCGGTAAGCTGATGATTGAGACGGAAGAAATAACTGTAAATAAAGTTATTCATCACATTTGTCTTAGCGATGTTTTCCGGAACCGTTGATAAAATCGTCGTATCATTCAAACCGGTTTGCGGATTACGTGCGAATGTCATTGCAGGATTCCGAGCATACATCCAGTCCCAACCGCCTTGTGCAAGAGTGGTCAATCCCCAAGAACCGCCTAATGTTGTCTTGATTTTGTCGCTAAGTTGGAACGTCATTCTTCCTGTAATGTTCCGTACTTGCGAGGTATTGTTATCTATCTGTCCAAGCGAATTCCCGCCACGATCACGTACATCCAAGCCATTAGCACGGTAGCGTTCATGGAAATAACGTGTGGACAAGAAGAATGTAGAGCCGCTGATGATCGGTAATGGACCGCCAACACCGAATTCATACGTGTTTTCCATACCTGCTAATGCCTTTGCACCATTCGATGAATTGCGTCCAAAGAGGAATGGGACATCGGTGCGATAACGCAGGTATCCTTCATAACTGTCAGTACGACCTGTCTTCACTGTTTGATTAACAACACCACCCGTTGCATTCCCGTATTGCGCGCCGAAATTTGAACGCAATACTTGAACTTCCTCGGTAGCAAATGCCGATGCTGTCGGAGCATATTCCGCACTACCAGTTCTTGCAGCGGCAGCACCAATACCACCGGAAACCATGTCAGTAATTTCCTGTCCGTCAATACGGACTTGTGTATCTGTGTTACGACTACCACGAATTGAAAAACCGCCACCGCTTGCTACAACACCCGCTGTGGTTGTTGCAATTTGCAGTGCGGACTCACGTGTTGTCCGTTGTACCTGG
>JAEUSO010000467.1 GCA_016788605.1 Candidatus Kapaibacterium sp.
TGTGTGTTTTGGTTCTGCACAATTGCACATACAACAATACCACGGTCGGGCATGTTGACATGGCGGAAACCGGACTGCATTCCGCCCGAAGGAACAACCGCCGTATATGGTACGGGAGGTGTCCACACATAACACCATATCACCGCTCCTGTTGCGGGATCCAAGCCCGCCGTAATAATACCGTCACGTGTTCCGGGCTGATTGTTCAATGAGTACGAACCGCTGACAATATACTCAGTTCCATTGGGAATCAGCACTTCACTAATGCACGTAAAGTAAATCCGCGCACCGCCCGGTGCATAATACTCACGATACCATAACAACGCTCCGTTGTTGTCCACCTTTGCAACGATTCCGCCGAACTGCATCGTACCAAAATTTCGCTTTGCACCGCAAGCAACATACGCATTGCCAGCCACGGATAGTACATCACGTACATCCTCATGATATCGCATCGCCGTATTGTTCGGATTGATGTGTGCAAAGGCAAAACTCCATGTCACTGCCATAGTGGTTGCGTTGATTTTCGCCATGCCCCAGTCCATCAGATTGCCGCCGCCCGCTGTCGTATCACCGGTTAAGTCATAACAATTAAATGCAGTGATATAATCGCCGCCATTACGGACAATTTTCGCACCCGGGTGCATGAACCGCGTATTGAGCGGATAGTCGTCGGAATTACCGGTTATCAAGTTGATGTTTTGGTCAAGGCGTGTCAGCGGCATCGCTTGGTCAAGAAAAGCGGGCGGACTGCTAAACTGGCGGCTCCAGCGGTGGGCTGCAACCGTTATATCTGTTCCATTTGTAACAAAGTCCGATACATTTGTGATAGCCGTAAGTGCCGCATTGCTCGAATAATGACGGTGGTTGATGCGGATGCAACCGGGCTGCACTTTTGCCACACCGTTTCCTGTTATCGGATTGACATCCCCAAACACCCAATAGTAATCGTTCCCTTCCGAGGGCTTGATGCGAATCCCTCTTGCATTTGTCGTAGCGTTATCATCGAACCGCAAGTACAAGCGGTTTCCGGCTTGTGCGAATGATGTTGTGAATGTTCCTGCAATCATTATCGCTCCTGTGAGTATTGCGACCAGTACGTGCTTGCCGCGCAGATTGTTTTCTGCATGTTTCATGGTGTTCTCCTAATTGAGAAGTTGTAAATACTGTTATGATTCGTACCAACAACTGCCACCGTTTTATGAAATACTTTGCAGTACATCCGTATCTTCGCGGCGGCTTTCCCCGATACAAAAGGGAGAGACATCTGGCGGTAGAGTAAGTTTTGATCGGCTATGCTCTACTGCCGTTTTTATTTATGCATAGTTTGGAGAGGGACGCGCTGCCCTGCATCCTGTGTTGATGGTGTGCTTCTGTGATTGTGTACCTCCTTTGCGATTGATGAATGAAACGGTCTCGCTTGAATTGTACGTGTGACTGCCTTTTACCAAACCCTTCGTGAATGTCCGTTGACAAAATACATACAAACCGTATGTCGTTGTTCTCGTGTAATGAAATAATTTTTTTGAACCGATAGAAATTATTCATTTCATATTGTACAACTCTGATTAACAGTAAGAAAATGTAGTAATGAAG
>JAEUSO010000468.1 GCA_016788605.1 Candidatus Kapaibacterium sp.
TTGCCGCCATAATGGGTAATTCCATCCATGGGTTGATACTGGTAGGTGTAGATGCCACTACCGCCGGATATCTCAATGAGGTTATGCGCCCGGCTCTGCTGACAAATGGTTTTATTCTGAGGCGCTTTTACAAGCAGTAGTGGAGGTAAAACGGACACGGTGACTGTTCTGCTAAAACTGCATTGGAAGGCGCTGGTGAGTGAGAGTGTATACGTGCCGCTGTGATGAGTGGCTGCTTGTGGAATTAAAAGATCTTTCTGGCTGGAGCTAAAATTGAGGGGACCTTTCCATTGGTAAGATGCCGCAGCCGGCGGCCCTGTTACCAACACATCGCTTCCACCGCAGAAGCTCGCGCGTTCGGGTAAAGAAAACTGAAGTCCGGATTCTACCGTTATTTTAGTGGATGCCGACGTGTAACAGTTGGTGCCGTTCTGCGAAAATACAGCGCTTACGCTATAGATACCGCTTCTGGCGAGCGTCGCATTGGCGATGACCGGGTTCTGTAAACTACTTACAAAAGCAGAGGGACCGCTCCATTGATAGAGGGTTGTATTGGGCGCTATGGCCGTTAGCTGGATGACACTTCCAACACAAACAGTCTGTGCGGGGTTTGCCAGCACCGGATAAACCGGGATTGCTGCCACCTGAACGGTTTGTGTGGCGGGACAGGCGAGAGGGCCAAGATTCACAGCGGCAGTGAGGGTGTAGGTTCCGCCTTGATTGGGCTGAAAGCCTGGAATACTGAGGGTGGATGTGGTACTGCCGGAACCGTTAGGACCTGCCCATTGACCCGAAAGAAGATTTGGGTTCGAGCACGAAAGTTGAAGTGTTCCGTGCTGACATAAGAGTGTTGGTCCGGCGATGGTCAATACCGGGATGGGGTATGCCGTTACTTGTGTGGTGCCAGTATTCACACAACCGTTTTGTGCTGTTGCAGTGATGGTGTAGGTACCGCTTAAAGCCGGATTGGCCGCGCCTAGTGTGAAGGTATTGCCAGCACCAGATTGGGAAGTGCCGTTGGGTTGGTGGAGGGTATATGAAAGATGTCCCGCCGGTGCACTCACAGAAGCAGACGTTCCGCTGCAGTAAAAAAGTGGTTCTGCCAGGGCCATGGTTTGTGATTGAATGACATGTAAGGTAAAGGTATTGGTGGCCTGATTAGAAGCGGTTCCTGGTGCAGTGGAGGCAGAAATGGTAAACACCTGTGTGGCAGAAGCAGTCACAGTGAGCAGTGGACCGGTGCTCACAATATTGCCAGGTTGCAGTGTGTAAGAGGGGTTGGCGATGTTCACAACCGTTGGGGTGATGATGGCAGCTTGATTTGGGCAAACGGTAGCGCTGTTGGCAAACACATTGGAGCATCCAATTTGGGCGGTTCCGGTAGAGGTAAACGTTACAAGTGTGTTCACGCCGCTGAAATTCGAGATGCAGATAATATACTGCTGGCCGGCGGTAACAGTTAAAGGTGGCTCGTAGTTGCCAGCATTGCCGCCGGGAGGTGGTGTGCCAATGCCGGTACCACCCACACCCACAGAGTTCCAGTTGCATCGCACGGGCGGAAGTGTATTACCAATGATGTCGTTAC
>JAEUSO010000469.1 GCA_016788605.1 Candidatus Kapaibacterium sp.
TTGCTTTAGGATCAACCTCGAAGACATATTGGGCATGGATGCCGTTAATCTTATTGGCTTTCTCTGTCAGAACGGGCTTACGAATAATATCGAGCAACATAGTAGTATAGCTTTCTTAGATAACGCCTTATGCCACGCCGGCAAATGTGGCTACAATAGTGTCAATCGCCGATTTGGTGATGACAATCTTTTTGTGGTTCAAAATATCGTAGGTCGAGATTTTATCAGCAGGCGCTGTTTTAAGCTTTGGGATATTACGCCCCGACAATACGACATTTTGGATTGTTTCCGGCAGGAGAACTAATGCTTTTTCGCCACTTATATTCAGGGCTTTAAGCATAGCCACCATATTCTTTGTTTTGTAGTCGTTAAAGGTAAAATCTTCAACAACAATAATGTTTTGTTCGGATGCACGGCATGAGAATGCGGACTTCCGCGCAAGACGCTTCATTTTACGGGGAATGTCAATGGTGTACTTATGCGGTTTTGGACCGAATACCGTACCGCCGCCAACCCATACGGGTGAACGCGACGAACCGGCACGTGCTGTACCACGACCTTTTTGTTTCCACGGTTTTTTACCACCGCCCGATACTTCTGTCCGGGTTTTGGTCTTGTGCGTACCTTGGCGTTGGTGTGCAAGATAAACACGCACAGCTTGGTACATGACGTGTTCGTTCGGCTCTATACCGAAGATATCATCAGGTAGTTCAACCTCGCCGCTTTTTTGACCTGAAATCGAAAGTACATCAACTTTCATTGTATTTGCCTGATAGTAAGTTTTTCTTCTAATTACAATTTCACGATTTCAATAATCGAGTTTGGAGCACCGGGTATGCTGCCTTTTACGAGCAAGAGATTTTGCTCCGGCATAATCTGCAATACTTCGATATTGCGTACGGAAATCCGTTTGCCGCCCATACGCCCAGCCATGCGCATTCCGGGGAATACACGCGATGGGTACGACGAGCCGCCGATAGAACCTGGAGCACGCTCTCGGTCACTCTGTCCGTGGGTTGCCATACCGACACCACTAAAGTGATGGCGCTTAACAACACCTTGAAATCCGCGACCTTTGCCTGTTCCGGAAATTTTCAGCTTATCACCTACTTGGAACTGTTCAACTGTTAGGGTTGAACCTGCATCTGCCTTCAGATTACGAAATTCTTTCAAATACCGTGTCGGCTTGATGCCTGCTTTCGCAAACTGACCTTTCATCGGATTATTCACCTTACGGTCTTCGATAAGCCCATACCCAAGCTGAACAGCTTCGTATCCGTCAGTTTCCTGTGTACGCAGCATTACCACCGGACAAGGACCGGCTTCAATAACCGTGCAAGGCACGTATTCGCCGTTCTCCGAGAATATACTGGTCATTCCAAGTTTTTTACCGAGCAATGCGCCCATGTGAGTTTTTCTCCTTCAGTTACACTTTTACTTCCACATCAACACCAGCCGGAAGCTCTAAGCGCATCAGCGCATCAACGGTCTTCTGTGTTGAACTAAAAATATCTATAAGACGCTTGTGAACGCGGGTCTCGAACTGCTCACGTGATTTCTTATCCACGTGCGGCGAGCGG
>JAEUSO010000046.1:0-9719 GCA_016788605.1 Candidatus Kapaibacterium sp.
ACTCTCACGGAGAGCGGTTATCGAAGGATTGATGACCGCTTCCGGCAGAACAAAAGAAGCAGGTTGTTGTGCAAGCTCAGTTACCTGTTCAATATTTTCCGGCACACCTTCACTGCGAGTGAGTAGCGTATTGTCAAGCTGATTTCTTTTATGTTCTATTGTTTGTGATTTTCCAGTTGGCAAATGATTGGCAAATACTGATTGTCCGCCAACATGCCTATGGTCAGAATACAGGGTGATTCCTTCAAGCTGTTTATCCTTTTCAGGTGTTGGTATGGCATGATATTGAGATACAGGGTTCTTGCGATTTGCGTCGTCGAACTTGTGTAACATTGGTGTTTTGATTTCAGATACCGATGCAGTACTATTCTCCGGTCTGTTGTGAAGAGATGAATACCACACCAACATTCCGCTACTAATAAAAAACCCAATGGCAGCAGCATACCGCAGTGCCTGCGCCGGGGTAACTGTATTCCATAGTATGGCAAGTCCTCGTCGCTCACGATTCCGAATACCAACGCGGTTCAACACCGCATTATCAAGCTCCAGAGGTACATTGGCAGGTGATATTTTCAGCAAGGAATCTATGCGTCTTGCACGGTGAAACTCTGCTTGCAACAACGGCTCGTCAGCTAATGCTTTAAACAGGATTTGCTCTTCCTCACGTGTGATTTCACCGTCAAAGTACAATGTAATCAGTTCAGTATAGTAGCGTTTATCGGTCATAATCGGTCAGCTAAGGTTGATATTCTTCCCACACACTAGCAAGTAGCTCTCTGAGTTTTGTTTTCGCACGCACAATTCTATTACGTACAGTTGTTACCGGCTTTCCGGTCATCTCACCAATCTCTTGGTACGACAACCCCGAATACAACTGCAAGTACACTGCTTCACGGTATTCTTCCGAAAGCAGGTTCATGGCATTCTCAATCATAACGCGGAGTTCATCATCATTTTTGAAATCGCCAACCATATCGGGAATTTCTATGTCTTCCATATCACGAAACTCCACCAGGGTATTGTCATTACGTTCTTTATGGTTAAGGCAGAGGTTACGGGCAATCGTCATTAAAAAACCAATAACATTTTTCATCTCCCGATCGGTATGTGCGCTTGTATAAAAACGAACAAACGTTTCCTGAAGAATATCTCCCGCAACCGTCTCGCCGACGACCTTTCTGCAATACCCGTACACACGTCCTTTATAGCGGTGATATAACGCCGTGAACGCCGCCTCTTTAGTTGCAGGGCGGCACATCTTTGCATACAGTTCGTCGTCGCTGTCTGCCGATTGTCGGAGCGTGTGTTTGTTCATAATGGTACTCTATCAACCGATGCCATGACTCTTTGTTTCATGGTTCGTTACAGTTCCCCCCTCCCCCCTCTAAAAGCAGAAGCGGCTTGGAATCGCTCCCAAGCCGCTTCTCTGTCATACCTGTTCTTTACAGGCGGTCTGTCTGCCGGTTACTTCACCACGCGCAGAGATGCCGTTGTCACAACACCACCCTGCTTCGCCACCACCGTGTAACTGCCGCTCGGCAATTCACGTGTGTCCACCGTCACGGTTGTACCGCTCAACTCGCCCTTGCCCATCTCCAGAACCACTCGTCCGTTCACGTCCACAACCGTCAACTCCACCTCGCCGCTGCCGCCAAGGTTCAACGTCACTGTTGCTTCCGTGATTGCTGGGTTCGGGCTGACCGTCAGGCTGCTGCGGCTTTCGCCGCCGACAAGCACTTCTTGTGAGTACTTCACCGTGCCGTCCAAGTCAACCATCTTCAAACGGTAGCTGTAGCTGACGCTTGACGATGCACTCCGATCCATTGTCTCGTACTGCGTTACCGCAGCGCCGCCCTTCGGCGATACCGTTGCCACAGGCGCATACACGCTGTTGCCCTTCTCGCTTACCGTGCTGCGCTCCACATCGAAGTGCGACAAGTCCTTCTCGCTTGCCGTCTCCCATGTCACTGCAACCGCATTGCCCGAACGCTTCGCATCAAACGCAAGCAATTCCACCGGCAACACCGATCCCGAGTTACGCTCGATGAACTCCACCGCTGCACGCAATACGCGCTCGCCGCCCTGGTTCACTCCCGTGCGTGGGAAGTGACGCCAGTCGGCGCCCAAGAACACCACGTTCGTCGTCAGTGTTGTCGAGGCAACGCCCATCACAGAGTCCGTCACACCTGCGTCGCGGGTCACATACGAGTATGCCACTCGTGCGATACCCGCCGTCGTCGCATCCGAATACACACGCATCATGCTCGGACGCGGTGCCGCGCCGTCTTGTGCGTTCGTTGTCATCCGCAATGTCTCGCGGATGCCTTGCGCCACCGCTTGTCCGATGATCTGCTGGTTGTCGTATCCTGCCGCTCGTGGGGTCCGGGACAGCGGGTTCTGGCTGTAGAACGGCGCAGCACCTTGCGATGCGCCCGTCGAAGCGTTTATATCAGCCCGCAACACCTGGCGCACAAACGACTGGTCGTTGATTGCATCCAAGCCAACATGCTTGCCTACAATCTCTTGCGATGCCATCACAAGGTTCTTCTTCTCCAACGCCGTGCCCGCTGCCAGGAATGCGCGGATGTCCTGACGCTGCTGGCGTGCCAAACGGCTTGTGTCCTCCGACCAGAACATCGTACGGTACATCGCGTAGTTCACCGCGCGTGGCTCCCAGCTCAAACGGTCGAAGATGTCGTAGCTGCCCGGTGTCAGGTTCACATAGTTGAACGCCTGCACTAATGAGTCGTGGTTCAGTTTACCGACAACTTCACCGAACGCTGTGCCCGCTACATTCGCATTCACAGCCGTCATCACCGACGATGTCATGATCTTGAAGCCGGAGCGCATCAGGTAGAACCGCACTTGCTTGCTTACCTGGTTGTTCGCATTGTTTTCGTCCGTCACCGTGAACACGTTGATCGTGTACACAGGCGTCACGTTCCGTGCCATCGTTGTGAACGGTGCCGGTGCCGCTACACCCATGTCCGAGTACGTTACAGGGTTGAAGCTCATCGGGAAGTTTATATCCACCGATTCGCCCGTCCCTACCGTTATCGTCTGCGTGTTCTGCGATACCACGCTGTTGTTCATGTCACGAATCTCGCACCGGATTTGTACGCCCGCTTGCGATGCCGAGCCACCGTTCCGCATACGTGCCTGGACATTCACCGGCGCTTGCGTCATGATATATTCCGCATCCGAGAATGTTCCAGAACCCGCACGGTACGATACAGGACTCAATACCTCAATCGCTTCGATGTCATTCACATACAAACGTCCCACAAACTCATCCGCGCCTATTGTAAAGCGTGAGCCGTTCAGACCACGCGGGTCCCCGTCCAAGTCCGTCATGTTCGCGCCGATCCGCTCGCCCCGGCGATCCAAGATCGATCCCAATGGCAACGGGTTCGTCTGCACGCGCAAACGGTTCGGCGTTGCTGTTGTTACCACTGCATGCTCGGCTGGGAAGTTACCCACAACGCTGTTCACGTCTTGTGCCGTCCATGCTTTCCATTGTCCTAAGTTCGTATAGTCGTTCTGTGCACCCAATTCCAAGATCTGGCTGTTCCCGTCTGTTTCGATAAAACGAGCAATCGCTGCATTCGGTGTCCAGAATGCGTTCCGGTTCGAGGTCAAACCGCCTGTCACCTTCGGCATCACCCCTTGGTAGAACAAACCCGCATACACGTTGCCCGCCGCTGTGTTCACTGCGCTTGCCGATGCCGTCACCGCTATCGCGTTGTTCACCACCGTTGCGCCGCGAACCTGCTGCAAGCCCACACCGACCACCGTTGCGCCGTTGCTTACTGTCTGCGGCATCATCACCACCGTGTTGTTATACACCGAATCCATACGGCTGAAGTATCCAGCTGCCGTTGCCACAGGCGTGATCAGCTGTGTCAACCCCGTCACCGTCTGGCTCCGGCTCGTCGTCAGGTGGATGCCCGCCGATGTTGCGCTCGTCGTCGTGCGGTCTATCGAATACACCATGTTCCCAGACACACGGACGCTCTCGTTCACATCAGGAAACGTTACCGTGCCGCCGCTCGGGTTTGTGAATACGTTTGCCGTCTGCTCTACATAAATTCCACGTGCAGCCACGTCCGAACTGATGTTGCTCACTTCGTTCCGCTCGATACGAGTGCCGATGTTGTTGTATGAGAATTGGTTCGCTCGCGCTTGTCCGCCAGCCATGATACCTGCCGCATCGCCCGTCAGCGTCGTTGCGCCGATGCCAACGTTGATGATACGGTTCCGGCTGATTGTTGCGTTCTCGCTGTAACCGATGTACACACCTGCGCGGCGAACACTTTGAATCAAATTACCCGTTATTACGTTGTTCTTGTCATAGTACCGCTGGAATCGAGAGTTGCTGTTCACCGGTGACAAATCCAAGAAATACAATGGTCCCGCGCCTAACATCACCACGCCATAACCGAAACCGGTGATCTCGTTCCCTTCAATACGGTTGTTGTTGTTCGTCAACGTATCCAAACCAAGCGAGTTGTTACCGCCTACCGACGGTACCCGCGAACGAGACACGATACCCGCCGAGTAGCTCTCCAAACCGTTCGCTACCGAACGAACATCATCGTCAAACGTGAACTGTTGCGATAAAAACCGCACGTTCGGCAATGATGATGCGTAGCTCGCTGTTGATTGTGGGAAGTTCTCGATCAAACTGTTTTTCACCGTTGTGTTCGATGTACCGTTACCAAAGTAAAATACTGCCCGGTGAGGCATCGATGCCGGAGTTGCCGTGCCAACATCCAACATGAATCGGAATGACTTCTGATCTCCTCCGTCAAACGTGATGTAACCGACAGAGTTCACAAATGCATTTGTTGCATTCTTGAATTGTGACTGCGGTGCATTCGGGTTGTTCGGACTTACGTTCTGACCAAAGAGGATACCCACGCCATTTGTTGATTGCAGACGGATACCAATTGCAGCACGTGAGAGTGATTGCAAAAGTGCAGGACGGAACAAGACCGTATTTGTAGCACTAACACCGAGAATACGTGAACTCATATCTAATGCGGGAAGGTTCGGATTTACAAATGAACCCACGGTATAGTTGTTATCTGTCAATTCAAATACAACTGGACCAGTTACACCCCATGTGTAAAGTGCATCTACAGCTTCTTGAATAGTTGTGAAGTTGCGCTGTCCGCCAGCGTTGGCTGTACCGATAGTATATGTACCGTTTAAACCGTCTGATACATTAAAGTCAAAACAGATAGTGTTATTGGATGTTACTGGGTCACCTGATGCATTAGCTGTCACACAAACACGATATTGACCTATTGTGGTTGGTGTCCAGAGATCATATGCCAAAATAGTTGTATTCGGATTTGAGAATGCCAAATCCGGAATTTGTTTATCAGCCGTATAGACGGTCTGGTACGTTGTGCCATTCCAACGTGAAATCACGATTGTTGTTGGGATATCTGATTGGTCGGATGCACCATTATTGCGGAATCGAGCAAGAACACGAAGCGGGCGATTCACAAAGTTCTGGGATGACGCTGTTGGGTTGAGTATGGCATTTGCTTCAACTTCAGTATCATACTGTACCTCAAATGTTCTTGTTTCTGTACAGTTATTAACAAGGTTTTGGTCGTTGCCATTAAGCAGGTCAACGCAAACTTGAACAGTATAATTATTAACATTGATGGTATTAAAGTTCGGAAAGTTGATTAACGCCACACCACCCGTTGCCAACCCTATTGCATCGTTGTAGAAAACAGTATCTCTGCGAATTACAGTGCCACCGGTTTGAGCAATTGTAGCTATCGCGCGGAATGAGGTTGCATTGCTCAGACCAACATTTTGGATACGAGCCGCAACCGGTATGTCCACACCACGAAGGTACTTGCGTGGTGCTGCCTGCGGAGAAACCAGTTCTAGAATAGAGATGTCATTTTGGAATGCTATAATGAAGTTTTTACTCCACAGTTGGTTGACTCCCGTCGATGCATTAGTGTACTGTACTTCCAACCTATATGAACCTCCTACTGCATTACGCGCATCTAGGGAACCATCTCCTATACCTGATCCGCCGCCAAGCGGTCCGGTTGAGAAATTGTTTGTTTGAAGTACAGGTGTGCTTCCTACAGGAATCTGAATCAGCGTATCATTCACGTTTGCTGAATTTAACCCACGATATACCAAGTTTGTATTCGGAAGTGGACCATAAATTCGATATGAATATGTTGCAGCTGTTGAGCCACGGCGTGCAGTTACTGACGGTTTGGGAACTGTTGCTGAACTGCCATCGTATAAAAACGTTGATAGGATGCGACGGGGGTCAACATCTTCGGGAAACGACGACTCGATACCAGCAGGCAAGAATGTAAACCGCATCGAAGGGCGAAAGGTGTTTATTCCAACACCTATACCAGTTGCAGTTGTCATACCGCACCCATTAAATGCAGCTGATGTCCCACCGTTACCAGTTAATGAAGCATTGAATCCAGGTGAATACCAAATAACGCTTGGATGAGTTGGCCACCCTGAGTTATTGTCGCAAACCTCTACAAGTAAGTTATCTACTCCATTCCAAGTAAATGGTGTACTGAAGGTGTACGTATTCCATGCATTTGCCACAAGATCTGCTGTATAAGAAATTGTCTGTGGTCCAAATACTTGGGTGCTTGCATCTGGTAAAAAGGCAGTGCCGGTAAATGCTGTCGTTGTAGTATGACCTATAGATATACGCCAACCAACACCCGCATCTCCCGATAACTGATTGACGAAAAATGCAAGTTGCGATATACGCGCACCGGGTGTAATTGCATTTCCTGCCGTCGGTGTTGCTAATTCAGAAGCACGGATGATATACTGTACCTTACCTGACCCCCAATATCGCTGATAGGGACTCCACGAGCTAAATGTCCCAGTAGCAGAGCCAGTTGTTGGACCATACTGAGCCTGTAATTGCGCTAACGCTGGGCAAATACCTAAGGTTAGTAGTGCAACAAGCGACAACAACCAATGTTGTACACGAACTTTCATAAGAAATGTCCTCTTGTGTAATGTATAAATATGAGAATTAAATTGAATGATTTCTTGTAGTTCTTTTGTAGCGCTGTACCCTACTGCATAGTGGCAGAAATTGAATTTCGGCAGACAGAGTTTTCGCACATTATTATGTCTATGTGTGCGTAGATGTTTCTCATTTATGTTGTGCGCTCTATGTAAACGCATGCCAAATTAGCAGTTGGGCAATTCATAACAAGGGCTTAGCAACAATTTTAGGGTTGTATTTTGTATAATGCTACATTTTAGGGAAGTACGGAAACAACGATTTTACCATTGCTTCTGCGTAGCTTTGTCCCGATACCATAATTCAATACCACCCTGTGCGTCCAGTATGCAATCATCACCATCTGAATCTACTCCGCTCCATACTGTAATACAGTGTTTATTAGATACTGTAGCCCGCTGTGAACAAGAGATTGGCAGAGCACTCGGTAGTACGGTGATTGTAGCTGCATCAAAAACGCAGCACATAAACACCATTCGCAGTGCATTTGGTTCTGGTATCACTGATTTTGGTGAAAATTATGTGCAAGAACTTCTGCAAAAAGTTGATTCATTGCGCGATATTCCCATCCGCTGGCATTTCATCGGTCATCTTCAGCGCAATAAAGTAAAGTACATCGCGCCGTTTATAGCCATGATTCAATCGGTGGATTCGTTTGCACTGGCGCAGGAAATCAGCAAACAAGCGGCAAAGCACAACCGTATCATTGAGATACTACTACAAGTGCATACATCGGGCGAAGAAACAAAGTCGGGTATTGCCCCTGATTCAGTCGTTGAAGTCGCGCGCCAGTGCTTGACGCTGCCCAATATCCGGCTGTGCGGACTGATGACGATTCATGCACCAAGCGATAACGGGCAGGATATACGCCGCGAGTTCAGAGTGCTTTCCCACCTTCGCGCCGAGGTTGCCGAGAAACTTGATGCAGCGCACGTCACAGAACTTTCGATGGGAATGAGCGGTGACTATCAGATTGCCATCGAGGAAGGGGCTACAATCATACGCCCCGGAACGGCACTCTTTGGCGAGCGCATATACACATCTTAATTATATGCCCGGTGCACCTGCAACCCACCGGTATGTTGCATCGGCAATCCGCTTACCGAACAACTCCGCAGTGCGAATATCATCGGTAGGCGGCGTTACTTCGGGTGAATCATTTCCTGATTGCGCCATTGCACCAAGATAACTGCCCATTCTGTTCAAGCGCAGAACTGACGCGGCTTCACCATTCCCTTCGTCATTATGGTTCGATGGTACAATACCAAGCGTAATCCAATTCATACCGTGCTGCGCGGCAAACAAAGCAAGCTGAATCAGAACGTTGAGTTTATCGCCGCTTAAACTGCCCGCATTGGTGAACCCCGCCGCAAGTTTGTCTTTCCATTGTTGTTTCAGCCAAATTTTCCCGCTCTTATCCATAAACTCCTTGAACGGTGCCGAGACGCTGCCCATATACGTCGGCGAGCCGAAGACAATGCAATCGGCATCAAGCAACACATCCCAGTCCACCTCTTCCACGCTGAATAGCCGTACTTCCGTCGCGGTATTCTCTTCGGCGCCGCGCTGAATGGCTTGGGCAACGACTTTCGTATGCCCGTATCCGCTGTGATAGATGATTACAATACGTGGTTTTATCATGAGGGTATCGGGTATTGATTATGAGCAAATGGTACAAAACACACGAGCCGCACGGTTGTGTTCCGTACGGCTCGCATTGAATAAATATTGAATATGCCCTTAACGGCTGTTCACGGCATCGACAATCATTTTCTTGTATTGCTGCACATCTTGATCAACAACCACCTCGCGGATAACTCCGGCAGTTGAGGCAAGGAATATCTTCTGTACAGAGTTCACCTTATCACGACCGATTTCGTAGAACACAAGCGTGACAGCATAAATTGTTTTACCTTCGCAGCGAAAATCGGTTTGGATAAGCGATACAACAAGGTCGCCGACCTTTGCGGCATCCAAGCGTTCTAACTCAGGTTGTTTAGCAGTTTTGATGCGCGAACCAATCGGTGAATCTTTCAGTGCTTCTGTCAACTTAGATGTGAAGCCCCATGGGTCGAAGCCCGGCTCGGTATATAGAATAACATTGCTTTGTGAATACGATGCAACTGTTGCGATAAGCGCAATAGCCGCAGTAAGCAGAATAGTCCGGAAACGAACCATAGTAAAAACTCCTTAGTGTAAAAAATGAGGATGAACGAATGATTGTGGTATGCTTCACTTTCATGGCGGTGCGTCCGCTACTCGTACCAATGAATCACTACACCAAAATAGCAAATCGGGGCGATTGACCGTGCGGAGAAGTCGGATGGTTGACAAGAGATAAACTTCTTCGTTCCCGCCTATTATGAGTGTGGTAGTTACCGAACGATTGTCGCTTTGCGGTCGGGACTGGTCGAGGCAATAGCAACGCGCGCTTTTGTGAACTCTTCGATAAATGCGATGTAGTCGCGTGTGGCGGCGGGCAGATCATCGTAACGCTCAATACCCTCAAGCGATGTCATCCATCCCGGCAGTTCTGTGTACTGCGGCTCCACCTTTTCCAATATCGCACAGTCCGACGGGAAACTTTTCAGCGGCTTTCCGGCAATGCTGTAGCCAGTGCACACCTTAATTGTCTCGTGGGTATTCAACACATCAAGTTTGGTTAATG
>JAEUSO010000046.1:9729-15423 GCA_016788605.1 Candidatus Kapaibacterium sp.
TTGCCTTTGCAACAACATCAAACTGCGATGGCCATCGCAGAGTTCGTGGTGAAGCATGGATTTACCCAGGTACTGGCGCCTACCCACCTGATAGCCGGCGCGGACGACCCGTGGTTGCGCCAAACTCGGCACCATCGGCTCGCAGTTTTTCGCCTGTTGCGTCGTGAAGTTCGGTGGGGAAAGGACCATTACCGACGCGGGTGGAATATGCCTTGACTAAGCCGACGATTCTATTAATCGCTGTAGGCGGAATTCCCAATCCAGTGCACGCGCCGCCGCTTGTGGGATTGGAACTTGTGACGAAAGGATAGGTGCCGTGATCAACATCAAGTAATGCACCTTGCGCGCCCTCGGCAAGGATGTGCTTGCCCTCGGCAAGGGCGGTATTGAGCAGGAATGTTGTATCGGTCACATACTCGTCAATGTATTGGTCGAATGCAAGGTACTCGCGCACCATTGTGTCAATGTCCATTTCATCCGCTCCATATATTTTTTGGAGTATGGTGTTCTTCTCGGCAAGGTTGGCGCGGAGTTTTTCCTCGAAGAGCGGACGGTCGAGCAAGTCCACAACACGGATACCCGAACGCGAGTATTTGTCAATATATGCCGGACCAATCCCGCGACCTGTTGTGCCAATGGACTGCGACTGCTCGCGCGCGCGGTCGAGCATCTTATGATACGGCATTATCAGATGCGCTTTGTGGCTGATAAAGAGCCGTCCGCGCACTTCAACGCCGGCGTTTTCGAGCATCGTGATTTCGTCGCGCAGCGCAACAGGATCAATCACAACGCCATTACCAATCACACACTGTACGTCCGGACGCAGGATGCCCGAGGGAATCAGGTGCAGCACTGTTTTTTTACCGTTGTGAACAAGGGTGTGCCCCGCATTGGCTCCGCCCTGATAACGCGCAACAATATCGGCGTGTTCGCTCAGAACGTCCACGATTTTTCCTTTTCCTTCATCGCCCCATTGGGCACCGACAACAACTGTTACCATTGTGTTTGTATAATTGATATATCTAAATCTGTATGGAAACCATGAAACCGCCTCGCTGCGCCACACTACCACATACAAAAGCCCCGACCGCTGTTCTGCTGCCGGAGCTTTGTACAGATATGCTTAACCGTTACCGGGCTATGAGTCCTGCTGCACCAATGCTTCGTCAACCGATGCGTAACTCTTGAACACGGTGTTCAAATGCGTCATCGCCAGCAGCGAGGTTACTTTCTCCGGCACTGCCGCAAAGTCAACCGCACCGCCGAACTTCCTGAGCGTGCTATGGGCTGCCACAAGCATTCCCAAGCCCGAACTGTTCATCACTCGCACCGCACTCATATCCACGAGCACGCGGCGAACGCCTTGCTCGGCAAGTGATTGAATGTGCTTTGAGAACTCCGCCGCATCCGCGCCGCCAAGAACATTCTCGGCAAGTGCTACTGATACGGTGTCTGCTGTGTGCTGTGTTATTGTCATTCCGCGCAGTAAAGTTGTTTGGTTATGCTTTTGCCGAAGCCGCAGCAATCTCTTCGCGGTACTTGGATTCCAAATCCTGATGCTTCACATTTTCCAGATACCACACCACAAATGAACTTGCGATGTAGATGGACGAGTATGTTCCGGTGATAATACCGACCAACATCGTGAATGAGAATCCGTGCAGTGCCTCGCCGCCAAGGATGAGGATTGTCAGCAATACAAGAACAACGGTAAGAACGGTGTTGATGGTACGGCTGAGTGTCTCGTTAATCGAGAGGTTCATCAAGCGGATAATCGAGATGTTTTTGTGCTTCTCGCGGTTCTCGCGGATACGGTCGAAAATGATCACCGTGTCGTTGATGGAGAAACCGACCACTGTCAGCAACGCTGCAAGAATACCTTGATTGAACTCAAGGTTCAGGATGTTGAACTTCTGCACCAATACCACAAGTGTGAACGCCACACATACGTCGTGCACAAGAGCGATAATCGCTCCCACCCCGTAGATGAACTCGAAGCGGAATGCGATGTAAATCAAGATTGCAATGATGGCAAGGATAATCGCCCAAAACGCCTTGAGCCGCAACTCGCCCGAGATTTTTGCTTCAATCACATCGCTCTGCAAAACTGTCGCGTTCTCGTTAGGGAATGCGGCAACCATAGCTGTGCGAACCGCTTCGGTTGCATTTCCTTTCACGTCTTTACTAACTCTAATTTGGTACTCGTTTGAGATTCCTGTCCCGTAGGATTTAATCTCGGCATTGGCAATACCCGCTTTGTCCATTGCTGCGCGAACCGCTTCAGTGGGTTGAGGCGAAGTTGTTCTGATATTTACTTGTGTACCACCCTGAAAATCAATACCCAGACGCACCAAATCCTCCGAGCCGACCTTTACATTAAAGAGCGAGAGAATAAGGATGAGAATACCGATAACATTGATAGCGGACGACACATAGAAAAACGTTTTCCGCTTGCCAAGAAAATCAATATCTGTTTTTCCGAAAAATTCCATAATAGTCCTTTGTTTCGCAGTTTACAATTTCATAGTGGGATGCTCGCCGAATCCAATGGTTGCATTGGCTTTACGCGACAGCCATAACTCAATGATTGCGCGCGAAACGACGATTGCCGTAAAGAGTGTGGTGACGATACCGATCATCAGTGTCAGGGCAAATCCTTTAATCGGACCGTAGCCCATGACAAAGAGAACGAGACCTGTAAGGAATGTGGTAACGTTGGAGTCCAAGATAGCAGGCAGCGCGTGCCGGAAGCCCTCGTCAATCGCAGCACGCATAGTGCGTCCGCGGTAGAGTTCCTCACGAATACGTTCGAAAATCAGGATGTTTGCATCTACCGCCATACCAATCGTCAGGATAATACCGGCAATACCCGGCAGCGAGAGTGTTCCTCCGAAACCAAAGCCCGGAACAAGAACAGCAATAATGAGTCCCACGTTCACGATAACGGCAAGGTTTGCCACCATGCCCGCGCCGCGGTAGTACACCGCCATAAAGAGAACAACAAGAATGAAGGCAATCAAACTTGCCATCAAACCGCTGCGGATGGAATCCTCGCCAAGCGACGGACCCACAACGCGCTCTTCAATAATTTTCACCGGTGCTTTCAACGCACCCGCTTTCAATACAACTGTCAGCAGGTTCGCTTCTTCGGGATTTGCCATACCGGTAATCGTGGACTGACCGCCGGAGATTTTGTTTTGTACGTTCGGTGCGCTGAATACTTCGCCGTCAAGAACGATTGCGATGCGCTTACCGACATTCGCGCCAGTAATCTTCGACCATTTCTCCGTGCCTTCGTCGTTCATGAACATCAGCACTTCGGGTTTGTTGGTTGATTGGTCGAATCTCGGAATCGCTTCCGTCACCACGTCGCCCGTCAGTTCGGGTTCGCGCTTCAGGATATACATACTGAAGATCGGGTTTGCGGATTTCTCCGTGCCGCGCTCGGCTTTTGCACCGATCGCAATTTCCAACTCGGATGGCAGCATCCGGTTGATGCTCGGATCTTTCAGCATATCGCGGAGAATGCGCTTGTTGGTTTCGTTTGTCGAGAAGATGAATTGTGCGTTCGGGGGAATCTGGCGGATAACCTCTTCGCTGATGTCAATCATCTGCGGGCGGTCGTTCTCGTTCACATAAACTTGTGTGCCGAAGAGCGAGGTGAACGGATGAAGTTCGCGGTATTTCTTCGCTTTTTGTTCGTCGTTCAAGCCGGCGTAGGGGTCGTTCTTTTTCGCCGAATCGTTCGCCGCTGTTTTCTTGGTGGTGTCGGCTGCTGCTTTTGCCGAATCAGCAGTAGCCATATTCTTTGTGCTGTCGGCTTTTGTTGTGTCGGCTGCTGGTGCTGCTGCGGGCTGTGCGGGTGCTTTTCCCGATTTAGCAGCAAGCATGTTATCAATATTCAGCAGCGAGCGGAGGATTTCCGTGTTGCCGCGAACGAGCTTGAATTCCAAGCGAGCCGTTGTGGAGAGAAGTTGGCGCATTTCCGCTTCGTTCTGCACACCCGGAAGTTCAAGCACAAGTCGGCGCGTTCCCTGCCGCTGAATGTTCACTTCCGTCACACCGTATTTGTCCACACGTTGGCGGATAACCTGCTCCGCTTGCTTAATGGCTTCATCAATATCGCGCTTCAGCTTTTCAACAATCGCTTCTTCCGAAATTTCCTTTTCGTTTGCAACATCATAGTAGTTGATGAGCGATTTGCCTTTGGGCTTCGCAATAGCATTGAAGTTTCGTGTGAAGATGTCTATTATAGCATCATCGCTTCCGCCGTCGGCATCTTGCCGTGTTTGGGCGATTACCTGATTGAGTGTTTCATCGTTGCGAAGCGATTGATCGGCTGCTTCTAATAAAAGCTGCACTGCATCCACTTCCAGAGTCACATACATACCGCCGCGAAGGTCAAGACCTAACTTGAGTGCCTGCATACGGTTCTTTTTGTACTCCTCTGCGTTGGATTGATCCCACTTCACACGGTTTGCCGAATCAAGAACTCCGCGCTCTTTATCCAATTGGTTGAACTTCCATGTTGGATACATGAGCAGGATGATTGCAAGTACCGGCAGGGCAATCACCAGGTATTTACCGAGTTTTCCTTTCAAGGGTCTGCTCCCTAATTAAATGAGGTGAATTATTTGTAAATTTTTTCGTCGTTTAGAAACAAGGACGCGCAATTTACGCTTGTGCCGTGACATGGAAAAGCAGAAATCATGTGCTGCTGTTGCAAGCAGCGGAATGGCGGGCGTTTTACGGATGCCTGTACGCGGTACTAACACGCAGTACCAATCAATACGGAATATGTTTCTGATGAGGGTCGCGCTTGGGGTAGTCAAGGAACTCCTGCAATCGTTGTTCAATGTCGGGTGTGATGATATGTTCCACCGATTCGGCATCGTCGTGCACATGGTCGGGCGCGATATTCAGATGCTCGGAGAGATATACTTCCCACAACCTGTGCAGCCGCGTAATCCGCGCACCCCGCCGTACACCTTCGGGTGTCATGCTCCATCCGCTGCGATGCCGCAGCACGTACCGCTCGCGCTCTAATCGTTTCATGCCGCGTATAAACCCGGCGTGCGCCACACTTCGCTTTGCAAGGATGTCGGCAGCGGTATTGACAAGAAGCAACTCCGGCTGCTCTGTTTCTCGCAACTGGTACATTGCCTTCAGGATATTATCGTCAAGCATATTCCGCGCATACCGTCGGTTACGCATCAATCGCGCCAGCACACCGCGATTGGGCGCAACAAGCATGGACAGAAAAAATACAACCGCACCACAGAGGACAATGGCAGCACCGGCGGGAACAGACGGCAATAACGCCGAGAGCAGCACACCACCCGTAGCCGCAAGCGATGATGCCAAACAGCCAACAGCAATCATTACCCGGAGCGAGTCCGTCCAATAGCGTGCTGTGGCGGCGGGAGTGATAAGCAACGCTGCCATCATCACAACGCCAACCGCTTGAATACCGCTTACCACCGCTATCACAATCAGCGTCATCAGCAGCAACGATACTCCACGCACATTCATCCCAACCGATGCGGCGTAGGTTTCGTCGAACGAAAAAACAACTAACTCCTTATAGAACGCCGTTACACAAAGCAGTATTGCCGTTGCCACACCGGCAAACACCAGCACATCGGCGGGAAGCAATGCAGCGGCGTTACCCATCAGAAATTTGTCCAATCCCGA
>JAEUSO010000470.1 GCA_016788605.1 Candidatus Kapaibacterium sp.
GGGGAAGACCCGACGGCGGTGAAAGCGCGAACTCCGGTATTGGATGCAAATTTCACGGGCAATGAATCGGCGAATATCATTGCATCGCCGGGCATTGGTTCAAGTTCGTCACGCAGCTATTTCAACCTGCCGTTTGTCAATACTCCGGGTGCACGATTCTCTTTTGCAGCACAACCGAACACGAGCTATTTATGGGTGTTCACCCTGCAATTCGACGGTGCAACAATCCGCCGCGACGGCACGCGGTGTTCTATTACCGAGCAATCAAGTTCCGACGGTGTGTTCACCTATCGTAGCGGCGGCTGCGTTGATAACTGCCTAAAGCCCGCGCCCTCAAATACCACTCCGGCAGCACGGACGTTTTCGATTGGCGACGAAGTGACGGTCGGACATTTTCGTGCGCGGCTGACCCGCGTCAGTGGAACTGGTGCGTCGTTGAGCGGCGAAGCTACTGTAAATATCCCCGTCTTCCGTGGCGGAATGCAAGTTGAGTTCAGCAATGTGCAAGTCAATGAACTCGGCGAAATGTTTGGCGGTGAAATGCGTGGCAAAATGGCACCCGAAGTTCCTGTTAGCGGAACTGTTGCAAATGCGCTGACGGGCGGGCTTGGATTAACGGGTCCGCAAGTGCGTTCCATTCATGAATTGGCATCCGACGGACGGCGATTGGTAAGCGGACTGATTGAAGGAAGTTCCATGACGTTGCCCATCGGCTTCGACCGCGTTATTGAAGGTCAGCGCGTAGTGGTTGGTGTGATGGGCATGGTGTTCAAACCGACCGATGCCCGCATGAATGTTGTACTCTCGTTCCCGATGCCTGCGTTCGGACCGGGCGAGCGAATCGGTTTCGGCGCACGGAACATCTGCTTCTATCCCAATGGTATCGGGCGCGACGTGGACATCGGACTTGTTGATGATTTAGGATATACCGCAAGTGATACGTCGTGGTCGTTTCACTTTCTAGCCCCGCGCGAGGCGGCTGCCGGAGTCCGCGCCGATTCGGGAACATTCGCCCGTTTCGGGTGCAATGGATTCGAGTTCATACGGTTGAAAGCCGAGGTAGCATTCCCGCGGACATGGATGAAGAAAGTTGATCCGGGTTCCGGTGCGGTAGTTGAAGGCGAGCATGTGAAGGCGCAGTTCACAACACTCATCCGCGCATCAGGTGATTTCATTGCCGAGGCGACTATGGATAGATTTACTCCGGCAGGCGCACCTGATTTTGTGATGCAGGTTGATACTGTTACATTCGATTTTTCGGAAGCCGACAATCCGCGCTCACTTGTGTTTCCCGCTCGGTACAGAGGCACAACCGGCAACGCATGGAAGGGCTTCTTCATCAACCGTGTTTATTGCAAATTTCCCGATCAACTCCGAACATTCGATACCGACCGCCCGCTTAATGCAGAACTGCGGACATTCTTGATTGACCGCAGCGGATTAACATTTTTTGCCCGTGTGAATAATATCGTCCGGTATCCTCGCGGTAACATCGGCGGATGGGGCGCAAGTATTGATACCGTCGGTCTCGACATCGTGTCGTCATCACTCGAAAGCGGTAGGTTAGT
>JAEUSO010000471.1 GCA_016788605.1 Candidatus Kapaibacterium sp.
AAAAGGGTTTGGGAATACCGACACCAACAGCTCATCACTCGACTCCTCCAATCCTGTACAGGCGCTTACATTCACCGTTATCAAACTATTGGCCGATTTACAGCCAAGACTGGAAACGCCGTACACGATAAACTGTTTCACACCCACCGTGCTGCCAGTATAGGTAAAAGCACCGAGCGTGGAAGAGACGACACCCGACCAACTGTAACTGGCGGCACCAGTTGCATTGAGACCCACCGTGCCGTTCAAACAAATGGTAGTTTTTGTTGCCGTTGCGGTGAGTGTTGGCAGCGGATTCACCTGAACACTTACGGTTTCCCGACTAATACAGCCATTCGTGGCTTTCCCGGCAACGGTAAATTGAGAAACCGCAGTGGCTGTAGTGGCATGAGCCGTTAACACAATGGGATTGATGTTGCTGGATTGTTGACCCAGGAAATAGGTATAAGTATTGGCGCCACTCGCGGTAACGGTGACACTGGCCCCCGCGCAAACCTGGTTACTGGGGTTAATCGTATACGTTACTGTGGGTGGTACTAGAGGAAAATAGTAGGAAATGTCGAGGGCCTGGCATCCTGGCGTGGATTCTCCTAAGGTGGCCAAAGCCACAACTCCTGTGGCGGTGGGCACAATAGAGGTGGTGCTGGTAGTCGCCCCATTGGCCCAGGTATACGAGGTTACCGGATTGTTTGGATTAGCCTGATAGATCATGAAGGTTGCCGGTTGACCGACACAAACGGTGGCACCTGCCACTGGGTCCCCAAAAAACTCAGGACGGTTGCAGGGTAGTGCATAACGAATTTCATCCAGGCCAATATAATGACCGTTGGGTCCGGCAGCGCCACCATTGGGTACGTAATAGCGGAACGCGATGCGGCCTACCGTTGGAGCGGGCACACCGGTAATACTGCTGGTATATGCCCACCAGTTAACGGGGTAGTTGGTTGTCATATTGGGATTGATGTCCAGTAACAGGTTCGTAAAAGTACCCGCAGAATTGGTCGCTGTGCCAACACCGGTGCCCACGTTGGTGCCGGTGCCGATACTGTAATACACTTGCAATCGATCGGCTTTGTTTAACAAGGCACTGTTGCATCGGGAAGCGAACTGCAGCCAGGCACCGTTTTGCAAGGTCAGCGTTGGTGAGATGAGCCAGCAACTAATCGTGTTCGTTGTTCCCGAAGAAGAAGTTGCATACATGTCGGCGGCGAAATAGTCCGTTGAATTTCCTACAATCGCGTTAAACTGAGTGTTCAGGCCTTGGTGCCAGCCGTTCACATTGGTACCTGTAGGGGAGGAGAGATTCACCAGTTCCCAGCCGTTGGTGGCCGGATTAAACGGTGCGTTAAAGTTTTCGTAAAGTACTACTTGAGCCCGGAGTTCGAACAGTCCGATAATAAGGAGCAGTAAGAAGGTAATTGTTTTTTTCATGGTTCTTGTTTTAATGGTAGCATTGATGCTATCATCAAAATTCAACCAAATAAAACAAGGATTGGACTCAGATTTAAATCCGCCCGGGTTTGTCGGATATCCGCTGGGACATCTTCTAAATGTGAAATGGGCT
>JAEUSO010000472.1 GCA_016788605.1 Candidatus Kapaibacterium sp.
TCAGCAGACTGCGTTAAGTTGTAATATTTCTGGAACCACACAAACCATCAACACTGCTGCTAATTCGCCGGTAACAATTGGTAAGGCTGCCGGCTGGCCGGCGCGTTATTTCCTGGGCGGCATCGATGACGTACTGTTATATAACCGGGCATTAACCGCCACTGAAATTAGTCAGATGTACACGGTAACACCCTGTACCCTGCCGATTTCCGGCAGTACGCTGGTATGTCCGGGCGCTTCGTATATTTATACCGTAGCACCCGTCACGGGAGCTAGTTATACGTGGTCCCTGCCAGCCGGTTGGACCGGCACTTCCACCGTTAACACCATTACCGTGGTGGCCGGATCAAACTCGGGTTCTCTAGCCGTCGTTGGCAGTTCCAGTTGTGGACCAACACCTTCTTATTCCCTGGCGGTTACAGCTACACTTTCTCCTACCATTACCGCCACTTCTAATTTCCCGATAGTCTGCAACGGCGCCACTGTTACCTTAACTGCATCGGGCGCTAACTCCTACACCTGGCAAAGTCCAGCCAGTAATTCATCGACAGTTGCTGTGAGTCCAAGTATCACCACCACTTATACAGTGCGGGGTACGAATACGATTACTGGTTGTACAGCATCTACCTCCATCACGCAGACCGTCGTCATTTCGCCAACCGTTATTCCTTCCAAAACAGGAACGGTTATTTGTGCCGGCAATACCGTAACGCTCAGCGCCACAGGCGCCACCAGTTATACCTGGCAACCCGGCGCCCAAACAGGTTCTCTCGTTACTGTTTCACCCACGGCGACAACCATTTATACCGTTACCGGCTTTGTGATTCCAAACTGTTCAAGCACTTCAACCATTCAGGTAGTATCACCCCCACCGCTTCAGCTCGCGGTCACTGGCAGCCCAACGATGTGTATCCCCGGGACTGTTACCTTAAACGCCAGCGCCTCCGGCGGCACGGGTATTCTTAGCTATTCATGGACGGGTGGACCCGCCACGAGCACTCGCACAGTGTCAGAACTTACTCCTGGTAACTATGTTTATACGCTTGTTACCAAAGATGCGAGTAACTGCAGCACTTCAAAAACAATTGCTGTTAACTTTCTGAACACCGCCAGCGTCACAGCCTTGTCAAGCACCATTTGTCCCAGTACTACCGGAACCCTGTTGGCCACCGGCTTAAGTACATACACCTGGTATCCCGGACCGAGTTCGGGAAACATCTATACTGCAACACCGCTTGCGACGAGTGTTTACACAGTTATTGGTAGCTCGGCACAAGGGTGTACTGCAAGTGCTCAGGCAACGATTACCGTAAAGCCGGGCATCACTTTAAGCTTCACAACCTACACGATCACCTGCGGTAACCTGGGTTCCGCCACGGTTTCAGCGGCAGGCACACCAGGCCCTTTCAGTTATTCGTGGTCACCAACCGCTCAGTCGGGCTCTATTGCTACTGGACTTTTTCCCGGTACCTACACGCTAGAGGTACTGGATGCCTCAACAGGCTGTGTTAATACCGGTACGACTTATTTTGCAC
>JAEUSO010000473.1 GCA_016788605.1 Candidatus Kapaibacterium sp.
TCATCCATAATAGCGGATGGTTCGATATCACCGCCCATGAAGAAGAGCGGCACGTGACGGTCGTACATATAGGGAGTTCCATGCGTTGTGGTCTTCGATCCGATAATCCAATTGATGGACGGATAAAACAGAATGTCACCGGTGCGCTGTGCATACACACTATTACGGATATAACTGAAAATGTCTTTGTCCATATCGGCAGGTTTTTTCCCGGCAATCACATCTTTAGTTTTCAACGCAATGCCTATACCCGGCACACGTTTCAACACAGCGCAGATAGTATCCAACTGTGCGTTCACATTCCATTTTACTTTGGTGAACTGCGTGGTATCAATAAAGATTGACGGCGGCTCGATATGGCGCACAAACATATCGTTCTCAGTTGCAGATTGGGATTGCGACGACTGTGCAACTGTGCCATCCATGTTTAATGCAGGTACATTATTAAGAGTAGCGGAGTTAACAAAGGTCTGACTATAATGGCTCTCGATTGCTCTCACTGCATCACGTTCTTTGATTCTGCCCGCGCTGCGTTCGGCTGGGTTTTGCCCCATCACGCGCAAACGCTCAGGCACATCGGCAACGCCGTGGTCGGACGAGACAACGACAACATAATTTCCGTCACCAACTGTTCTGTCCAAATAAGTTAAGAATCCCGATAGGATACGGTCGCTTGCTATAATGATTTCCTTCATTTCGCGGCTGTTCGGACCGAAGAGGTGACCGATTTCATCCGTTGTGGAAACACCGATGCACAGCATGTCGGTCGTGGTGTCTTTGCCCAAGTCGGCGTTTTCTATACATGCTTTTGCACCATCAAAAAGCCAGTCAATCGAAAACGGTGATTTCACATACGCTTCCCAGAACTCTGGCTCGCGCGCTGATGGTATTTTGTGCGGGAAAGCGCGACCTCCGGCAGGAAACTTCCCCTCCCATTCGGCATCGTCGTGAAGCGACAGTAATTGCGATGGTGTCGGGCGCGGCAGTGGAACCATCTGCCCGTTATTTTCTTTCATCCGTTTATTCATCTCGTCGGGGGTAGGTGGCTTGTAAATAGAACCAATTGCTTCCCACACTCTCCCTTGCGCCGACGACGGTTGATTTTTTGCGTTGAATGCCGCTAGCCACGTCGGAATTTTATAGTATTTGGATGTACCTAATCCTCCCTGCTTCGTATCAAGCCACAGGGCACAGTCGGCATTATTCCCCGTCATCAGAATAGCAGCGCGGTCTTTGAGCGAAAGACCATACACCTTTGCTTCCGGGTTGCGTTTTTTCATCAGCTCGCCGAGTGTAGGCACAAGCATATTTTTTGGCGAACGACCCATCAATGAGTCGGCGACACAATACACAAGCGAATCCTTGCGGCGGTCAACATACTCATTCGTGACGATACCGTTTTTGGCAGCATACCCTTTCAGATCTTTGATAATCTTATTGTGATCGTTCTCCAGCATGGTAGCCATCTTTTTTACACCTGTGTCTGTAGACCGTGTTAAGGCTAGTTGGGCCATTTTAACCTCACCATAAT
>JAEUSO010000474.1 GCA_016788605.1 Candidatus Kapaibacterium sp.
AACTGGCGCTTGAGTAGCTTCGCCCTTCAATACACGGATCTGAAGAACGTTTCGGTCAGCGTTGCAAACGTCACGTCATTTCCTATCCTTTCATGCAACTTCTCCGTACGGAGAGACCTGCCATCCGTCAACTCGGCACCGCAATGGCTCGCAGATCCATACATGGTTCGTGCATCCACCACGGTGATTCCCGCTGATGCTCCTGAGTCGTATCATTTTATCGGGGTATTGAACTCGACATTTATCGACAGCACGGGGTCGGTTCCTGTTGAGTCCTATCAAGCCCCCTACGGACAATCGATGAGGCGATATACGGCGTCGGCCATTCAGGCACAGGGAATGATGCGAACGGATGTTACGGGGTGCACCTTCACGAATCTGAATGTAGGAGTTGCTACCTCTGGTGGTGCCTATTCAACGGTGAACTCGTCGGCATTCTCCGAGATGGACTATGGCGTGTTCACACGCGACGACCAACCGAGAATATGCAAAAGCACGTTTCTCAATGTTGAGTACCCCGCAACGGTCTACAATGCTCAGCGTGCATATCACAACGACAACATCTTCGCAAATGCACGGATCTGCTTCCGCATTGAGAACTCCGCAATGCAGGCATTCCGGAACAATGAGTTTTCGGACTACTGGAAGGGTATCGTTGTTAATACCGCCGTTGCCGCGCTCACGCCACTTCGAGAATCAGAGCCACCGTACGAGATGGAAATGTACGGTCGCAACCGTTTCGATGTGCCGGATCCGCAGACCTATGTGAATGCACCGTATACCCATCCCAACCCATTCATGCGCAGGGTCGACATTGGATTGTACAACGCTGATGTTGCGGCCATGACTGACCTTGGGGCCGATGCAGCAGGTGGACTTTTCCTCGTGCGTTGCGGAATGAATAGATTCGGAGCCCTCACAACGTCACACGTGGCGTATTTGGAACCAGAGCCCCTTGCCATCGACTTTTCGATCAACAACTGCAGACCGTTTGCCATGGTCCGGTCGCTGAATGTTGGAGCGTATGGTGCACCGTTGAATATAGAGGCGATCGCCGATGAAATGTGCGGACCGATGTTGGATGAGAATCAATGCTCAGACCAAGTGTGGCGTGATGGCCGAAACGAGATCCCAAATGGCGAGACGTTTAAGCGGCGGATCGACCGAAACAGCTCGTCCACGGGGCCAATCGAACGGGCGTACAACATTGCGCTATCGCGCTCAATGATCACCGATCTGCCGTCAACACTTCGCTCAGCCATCGCAGATGTACGGACATCTGATGAGATCTTCATCACGGGGCTTCTGGGCAATACAACGGAGGTTACCATAGGGACGTACGCTGTAGAGATCCGACGAAACGGATCAGTACATCAACACCTATTGCTCTTGGTCACGCCGTAAAACGAGCAAGGTCATCGGCCATCATTCGATAGCCCAGCCAAAGAAGCAGGGTTGCTCTGTCGGCATCACTACCTTCATCGTCTGTTGTTGCGATCGCTAGTTTCTCAATGGCGCCTC
>JAEUSO010000475.1 GCA_016788605.1 Candidatus Kapaibacterium sp.
GACAGGGACCGGTTCCAGTTATTTCTGGTATCCTGGCAATTCATTGTCATCCAGTTTCGGTTCCACTGTGTTTGCGAATCCCAGCGCCACACAGGTGTATACGGTGGTAGCAGCACTCAATTCCTGCACAGCCCAGGCACTTGTCACGGTGTCGGCAATCCCAATTCCCACCGTGGTTGCGATGGCCTCCGAATCAATTGTTTGCAGTGGTGGTTCTACGAGTATTACGGCATCTGGGGCCAATAGCTTCCAGTGGTTACCGGTGAACACGCTCAATACCAGTGTCGGTAGTGCGGTTATTGCGACACCCAACTCCAGCACCACCTACACCATTAAGGGCTTTAACGGTGTGTGCACGGGAACCGGCTCAATACTTATTAAAACGGTTGAGCGGCCCAATATGAAAATTGATGGCTCCTCGGCCGAAGTCTGCAAAGGGGGGACCGTTAGTTTAGTGGCTTCGGGTGCTCAGTTCTATATCTGGGAACCAGCAACAGCACTTGGTTCGCCGTCATTTTCGAGTCAGGTAGTTGCCAATCCATCCGTGAGCACCAACTACACGGTTTACGGAACCAATTCCTCCGGATTAAGTTCCTGTAACCAGCAATTGAGTTATTCCATCATCGTCGTGCCCGAAATTATTCCATCGGTGTCGAGTAATACCAGCCTGTGTTACGGGCAAAAAACAACCTTGTATGCATCTGGCGGAAATACCTACAGTTGGTCACCAGCCCGCGGTCTAAATGCAACGCAAATGTCGGCAGTTGTTGCCAGCCCAACGGTAACGACCGAATACACGGTTCAGGTATCAAGAAACTCCCGCTGCGGCGTTGAAACACGGGTGCTGGTCATCGTAAACCCAGTTCCGGAAGTTGATGCGGGACGGGATACCACCTTTAACCTCGATGAAGTGGCTCAGATAAGCGCCAGGGGAACCGGCACGCTCACGTGGATCTATGGAGATGGCATTGCCTGCCCTGGCTGCCCCGAAACACAAGTGTTTCCCGAGCGCAGCGGTTGTTACCGGATAGAAGCGGTGAATGCCGAAGGTTGTAAAGCAAGTGACGAAGTGTGTTTGGAAATTACCAGCGATTATGCGGTATACATACCGAACTCGTTCACGCCCAATGGCGACGGACTAAACGATTCCTTCCTCGTTTTTGGTAGGGGAATTTCAGCAACCAGTCTTCAGATTTTTAACCGCTGGGGCGAATTGATCTTCTCCTCCCAAGACCCTTTGCAGGGTTGGGACGGCTCTTACAAAGGCAGTCATTGTGAACCCGGTAACTACACCTATGTGTTTAAGTACACCGGACTCAACCGTAAAAAACACACAAAAGCGGGGAGCATTTATCTGGCACGCTGATTATTTCTTTTTTGCCTTTTGCATTGGATTCTCTCCTGTGCTTTGGCCTCTGCCTGCTGCCGCCTTTGCTCTGAACATTTCAAACTTACTTGGTTCGGCTTGCACATTCCACGTGTTATTTTTTTCGTTTATGTCGGCAGTTTCGCGAGA
>JAEUSO010000476.1 GCA_016788605.1 Candidatus Kapaibacterium sp.
TACCAAATGGAGATCCGCTGTTTTTAATGCTAATCGAGTTTAGTAATACTGATGATGATGTTTTGTTCCACACCATAATACTTTTCCGGTGTCCTCCATTATTATTGATAATTGAACTGACTGGAACTATACCGAAATCACATATCCCTAAACTTACCTGACCGGGAGGATTTGCAGAAAACGCAAATGCTGTTGAAGTGTCGGTGCATACTCCATTAGTGATCACGGCATAATAGATAGCGGGTATAGTAGGTGAATACGATTGCTGGCTTGCACCCACAATCGGGTTCTTTGTTGCATCCAACCATTGGTATGCGCCCGTCCCCTGCACAGTCAGTGTTGTTCCATTTTGGAGAATTGTAACATCGGACTTTTGCTGCACTATGACATTGACAGGCGTACTGAATCCTTGACATCCGTCCTTTCTCACTTCCACAGAGTAACTACCAGCAGTCGTCACACCCAGTGTTTGTTGTGTACCACCGGTAACCGCCGTTGAATCACGATACCACTGATATGCTCCTCCACTGATACCTGCATCGAGTGTGATACCGCTCCCTGCACAAAATGTGAATTGACCTGTAGATGATTGAACTTGAGGTGAAAGTGAACTATTGACTTGGATGGTTATAGTGTCAGTGCTTGAACATCCAGCGATATTTGTTTCTTGAACGACCAATTTGACAGTCCCCGCTGCGCCGAATGCCAGCGAAACGCTGTTTGATGAAGACGAGCCGGTAATACTTGCATTTCCGCTGCTAATACTCCATGCGTACGTTGTACCATTTGATTGAAGCGTTACATATTGAATGCCGGTTTGATTAGAGCATACAGTATTTTGACCGACAATTGCAGGTGTCGGTACATCATACACCGCAATTTGGACGCTTGCAGTACCCAAACATTTCGTACTCGTATCGGTAACAACCACAGTCACTGAATCTGTGCCACTTGTTACAAACACAACGTTCACCGACGGGCTATTTCCGCCCGATTGAATTGTCCCTGATTTGACTTTCCACTGATATGTTGAGTTTGCACTTTGTGACACACTAAATGTCATTGTATTCTTTGTGCAAACCGCCGTCGGTGATGTAATGACCGGAATAGGCACTGGGTTCACGGCTATAGCGAATGTTGTGTCTTTTGTACATCCTTTCACGGTTGTCTCTGTACATTTCAGAACAGCAGGACCCGTAGATGTTGATGTAACGGTAACGGAATCTTTCGTTGTTGCAGAACCAAATGTGATACCGCCACTCACGACTGTCCATGCAACAGTGCTACCGGAATCCGGCTTTACCGTGTAAGTGTTCGGCGTAGATTCGCATAGCGAAGATTGTCCATTTATCACCGGCTTGGGTAATGCGAAAATTGTGAATTCATCGCTGTTGAATATCGAGGTTTGCGCGGGTGACGAAGATTGTATTCTGATACGGTACTTCGAACTTGTCACTGCCGTCGCAGGAATCGTCACATTGATCGTATCGTCGCTTACAGATGATACC
>JAEUSO010000477.1 GCA_016788605.1 Candidatus Kapaibacterium sp.
TATGGTATGATAAGGAGAGGAGCAGAAGCCGACATTGCACCTGCTGTGACTTTAACGATGTACCGACCCGCAGGAGGCGATAGGACACCGAGGTTGAGGGGAATACCACTTTGTTGCTGTTCGCCCTTGTACAGTACCCCAATCATACGCCCGTCGCTACCATATAAGTGTACTGTGATAGGGGTATCCGCAGAATTCGGATAGTGTAAGAGTATCCTGCCCGATGGATTGGTTTGGTTTGGGCTAAGTTGCAGGACATCATTCGTTGTTTCATACTCTACACTTACCGGCTTACGCCAGTCGAACCCCTTACCCACACTTCCACCTGCATACCAGTCGCTTATTCCATCACCATCCACATCATAAATTGACTGAGGGAAATCACCGAATGTCCTACAATATGGCTGCACACCATCGCGTGGATATTCGCTGAAGAGAAAGTTCGCTGCTATCGGTGGATTCGCAGTACTGTCAATGATGAGTGACTTCTGCCAGTGAAACGTGTCCGGCTCGCCAAGACGGCGGATAAGCACACGTACGGGCTTATCGGGTAGCGTTCCCACATCTAACCACGATCCGTCCTCCTGCATCTCGAACGTATAGTTCCGGCTGATGTCATTATGGTTCGCATACCCTATCACTTCTTTCGTCAGCCAGTACGTCTTGCCGTTGTCTGGATTGTAGTATAACGATCCGCCGATAATCGGTTTCATTGGTGTGTATCGGAATCCATACACGCTGTCAATTACACTCATCCGTAACGTATCGTCTTCGCGTTTCATCGAGCATACATACACAACCCCATACGTACCGTTGCGGGACAGCTCCGCCCAACTTGTGTACATAAAATAGGACTTGCCATTAACGGCAAACACCCCGATGCGCTCCACTTTGATTGATTCCCTGATGATGGGAAAACCGTCTGCCGTGACGATATTCGGAGGGTGGATGACAGGACATAGTTTTACCTGTTGAATCGTATCCCGTCCCCAAAGCACCGCATATCTATTAATACCTGCTTCATACATCACATCCTCATTGCCATCGCCGTCAATATCGCGTATAGTTGCTATTGTTGAGGAGACACTGTTGGGATTGGGAATAACATACTTTGTATCCGAATAAGGAACGCCGATTTTCTTTGTTTGATAAACAGAACCGACAGCATCAATAAGCTCTTTGATGCCGTCGCCGTCAAGGTCTACAGCACGTAATCCGCCGCCGTATTTCGGGTATCCTTCCTTATACTGATTAACCGTATCATTAACGTATCGAAGATAATTAATATACTTATCCTCACCGATGACAGCATTATGACCTCTGTTTGCCGTATCGAAGTTTGCGATATAGACCCCGCCACCATACGCCACTTTGTAAAGTAAGGTGATTTTCGGAATTTTCAAAAGATTGGAATCCTGCTTCACTGCCAGTGCTGTATGTGTAAGCGCAACGAGTGCGAGAAGAATAGAAATGAGGAACGCACCTTGCGTTCGGGTTGTCGTTTGCCG
>JAEUSO010000478.1 GCA_016788605.1 Candidatus Kapaibacterium sp.
TCGAGCGTCACATTATCCAACACCAAGGCAATGTTCGACGGAAGAACCACCTGCTCAAGCAAGGCCTTCACATTATGGACCTGAACCACCAACCGGTTGTTCAACTGAGCCGAGTTGCGATAGTTTTCATCCTCACCCCAACACGAGATCACGATAGGATATTCGATCGGTCTACTGCTCGGCCCCCTCCATCGAAGGGTATCCTGGGCAAATACGGCAGTGTAGGTTGCGAGTGCAACTCCAATAACAATCACGAAGCGGATCATTCTCCCCCTCCAGGAACATTGACTCTTCGAATTACATCATGATCGAAATATACAATATTGAACAGGTCTTGGCGCAACCACGTGCATGTCTCTACTTGAGCTCATAGTCAATGAGCACTGATACATCTCCGGGCTCCTTCGTTTTATCAAAGGGGCTGTATTGTACCGGTACGTCGGTCTTGACGATGTATCCGATTGATGGAGCGTAGTATGTATTTGCTGTGAGTGTACCAAGGATTGTTGGTGATCCAAGTACGTTAAGCTCAAATGAAGTGACAGACTGACATTTCACTACACTAATGGTTTGCCCCTTCACCACCATCGATTCCGCTGCAAGATATGTGACTTAAAATGTGGTTTTTCGATATGCTGTATCACCGCCATCAACAACGGTGTCGGTATGTGAGAACGTTTGCGGAACTCGGCTACTAACCGGGACAGATATCCATTCCGTTTGTCCGGTGCCGATGTCGAAGCTCAAGCTGACGTCTCCATTTGATTCATAATTCATATAGCTGGTGTCAGCACCGTTTCTACTTTCTGTGATGATCATCGACACGTTCGTCTTGCCGAACATGGACTTCCCCACCTGTATGAAGGTGGCTACCGTTGTGTCTCGTGAAGAGGCTATGGGCAGTGCATTCAACGTATCGGTGGCATACTGATCGTAGGTGTAGGTACTTCCAACCTTGGGCTGAACAAAGGTGATCGGTGCTGAAGGGTCTTCACTACCGCATGACGTGAGTACTGCGACAAACGATATGAGGATTAAAATTCGCATGGATGTTGTGTTCATAATAAGCGTCGCGCATGTAACAATGGTCAGTGGCATGGATGAGGAATCTAGTGAATTCATTGCATCGGCAAGGCACGTCCACATACATTCGAAGGACGTTCGCTGTTTGCTCGAATATCAATTATCGAAGCCATTACGGGTCAGAGGATGAATGACGACGAAGTCTCGGCTTACAGTCCACCTGACTTACGATCAGTCTCCTAACAACAGTGACGTCTACTATCCAACGGCGGCTACAAGACTAGCGGCTCCTATTCCACCTCATTCAGAGAGCTCTTCCATGCAAGCTCTAGCATATACAGCATGAAGTCGTTGAACTTCCCACACACGAGCGATGAATCGCTAACTCGACGAATGGACAAGTTTGGACTAACAGCCATCGTATCTCTACCATATGATGAAGATAGTATGATGACTGCATGACCTGCTGCACTTCGAGACATT
>JAEUSO010000479.1 GCA_016788605.1 Candidatus Kapaibacterium sp.
TATAGTCGGTTCTTCATCCGGCGGTAAATCTTGTTTGATTTTCTTCGGTTGTTCTTTCTTCTGTGCACCAGGTTTCTCGCCGCGTAAATCTGTTACAACAGGTGCGGCTTCATTTTGCTTCTGTTGTTTTGGCGAAAGTGTTTTCGAAGAAGCAGGTTGTTGTTTCGGGGATTCCTCACGCTGGGCAACCGCCGCCTTCACTGTTGCAATTTCGGCACGAAGTGAATCGAGTTTGGCATTTGTATAATCCTGCTGCATTTGCAGTTTCTCCATTTGTTCGCGGAGTGTGGGGATTTTACGGCGAAGTGTGGAAGAATCAATGGGCGTAACCGCTGTGAACGGATTGCCCGTCCCTTCCGGCAGATCCGGTTTTACAGTTGTAGAATCGGTTTTTGATTGTTTGCGGGAAGAATTACCAGTTGTACGTTTGGAACTGAGGGGCTGACAAGACACAAGGGCGGCAACAAGCACGACGCAGATGCTTACTCTACCAATAATATGAACATGCTTCAACCTCATGGGATATCCTATCTCTTGTGAATGATGCTCTTGCTCCGCAATGGCATTAACCTGACGTTGTAATCAGAACTCCCTGCTAAAGAGGATTACTCCGTAGCAGGGGTCCGGTTGTAATTCTTAGTCGCCGTCGTTAGCAAACTCGTGCAGTGTAGAGTAGTGCGTGTCGTTTGCCATTGCATTGATGCGGTTGATGTAATCGTTCGCGGTTTCATCTTCCATCATGTCATCGGATTCTTCGAACGCTTCTTCGCTCGGAAAGACGGTGAGTTCGGTGAACTGGTTGTTCTTTCCTCTGAACACGTTGTATTCAACATCGCGTCCGGCGTTGATGACTTTCATTCTACGAATGAGTTCTTCGTACTCGGCAAGCCGGTCGCTGTCAATGGTATAGGTCACGCTAAAGAGAACACGTGGCATTTGGTATCCTTACGTAGTGGTTATACAAATATCAATTTTATCTATTGGCAATTTAGTTCATTTCGCGTTTGATTCCGCCGACTTTCACAGTTTGAAATACAATGTCAGTGAGAATCGCCATCAGAATGCAAGAAGTTCGCGCATTGCGGCAAGCACCTTTTCGGTATTTGGCAACACAGCTTTTTCAAGCGTCGGTGCAAACGGTGTCGGTGAATCATACGCACCGATTCTTTTTACCGGAGCATCGAGCCAGTTGAACGCCTTGTCTGCGATGCGCGCAGCAATCTCGCCGCCGAACCCGCCGGTTATTGACGCTTCGTGGGCAATCAACACTCGTCCGGTTTTCTTGACGGATTGCAGAACGGTATCTTCATCGAACGGGACGAGCGTGCGGATGTCCACAACCTCAATACTCATACCGTCTTTTTCAAGTTCCGCCGCCGCATCAAGTGCAAAATGCACAGCCGATCCGTAGGCAATGATTGAAGCATGAGTTCCTTCGCGGCGGACTGCTGCCTTGCCTAAAGGAATCACGTACTCGCCTTCCGGCACTTCTTCTTTTATCTT
>JAEUSO010000047.1 GCA_016788605.1 Candidatus Kapaibacterium sp.
TGCACGCTGGGCGTTTGCAACAGGTGTTGTCATTTCGTTTCTCACGCCCTTTGTCAATAGCGTTCCGTGGTTTTATATCGTTCCCGAATTCGTGGGAACGTTTCTTAGTTATCAGCATGGTTCCATCTTTCCCATCTTCCCGTATGCGTCATACATGTTCATCGGTGCGGCGGCGGGCGTTGCGCTCAGCCGTGTGCCGAAGGAAGACCGGTTCGGGTATATCCGCCGGATGTCGTGGCGTATCGCACTACTTTCAGGTGCGGCGGGCGGAGTTCTCGCGCTTGTGATTCCCATGCTTGGTTTTGTTCCCGACCTTGATTTCTTGCAATCGTCCCCGGCGTGTGTGTGGCTTCGTGTGGGCGCAGTCAGTGCGTTTATCTATTGTGTGTCGTTGGCATATCCGCTGATGCGCCGCTTCGAGAATCTGCTTGCGCTCTTCGGCAAGCAATCGCTTGTTGTATATGTGGTGCATCTTATCATTCTGTTTGGTACGCCGTGGTTTCCGAGCATCGGGCGTTTCTACGTGAAGAACGCCTCGTTAGAGTTCGGACTGCTGGCGGCGGTTGTTGTTGTGGGCGGCACATTGCTGATTGTCTATGCCGAGGATCTTCTTGCCCGCAATGCCGGACGCATCCTCCGCTATGCACGGCTCTCGCTTGCCGCCATGCTTGCCTATGCACTACTGCTCTAATTATGGAAGGATATCTTCAAAGCTGCATCAAGCAGTTCCGGTATTACAAGATGTTAGGCGAGAAGACCTTTGCCCAACTTAGCGACGACGCGCTTTTCTTCCGCAGCAACGAAGAATGTAACAGTGTCGCCATGATTGTCGCCCATCTTTCGGGCAACATGCTTTCGCGGTGGACGGAGTTCCTGACAAGCGACGGCGAGAAAGAATGGCGTAACCGTGATATGGAGTTCAGCGGCGGCATTACATCTCGCGCCGCAATGATGGATGCTTGGAACGCCGGATGGGATTGCCTCTTTGCAACACTCGATCAGCTTACCGACAGCGATATGTCGCGCATCGTCCACATCCGCAACGAAGGGCACACCGTCTTTGAGGCAATCAACCGCCAGCTTGCCCACTACCCGTATCATATAGGTCAGATAGTCCATATTGGCAAAACCGCAATAGGAACGGACTGGTCGTCGCTGTCAATTCCACGGAACGGCTCGGCGGAGTTCAACACAACGAAGTTTTCACAAGCGCCACACCGCGCCCATTTCACCGACGGCGCACTTGATACGGCAACGGACAGTTCATCCGTACCGCCCGGTCAGTAGTAATGAACGCAGACACGCAACGACAGTTCCGCACCGAGATGTAACCGAACAGAAGGCAGCGTCTTCCTACAATGTGTAAGTTTTTTTACACAGATTGTCTGAAATTCGTTGTTCAAGCGAACGATATACTGTATTTTACAATCCACAAAACGCAACGCAAACCCTTTTGACGGTAGTATGCGTTACACGGATGTTCGCAAAAAGGGGAAAAAAACGGAAATAATGGTTTTTACGACAACTTATATAACAGAGGGTGTATCGTTTATGCAACGAATTCTTCGCTTTATACCTATTCTCATCGTTTTACTACTGCTGTGTCAGTCGGCATTGACGGCGCACGTACTGAAAAACGGCTATTCGTCAAATTCGTCGTGCGGCATATCGCAACGCACGGTGTATCTGATGGCTGCGGTGCTGACACCGCCCGACGAAGCCGGCAACACATTCATTGACAAACCCGAGAGAATCCGTATTATCAATCTTGGTCCGGTGGTGAACCACAAGGGACTTGATTATGCACCGACGGTCAGTGCCGATGGTCGCACACTGTACTTTGTATCCGACCGACCTGGTTCGACACCCAAAGAAGGCGGCGACCCCTCGCACGACTTTTACATGGTGAAGAAATTAGAAAACAAGGACACAAACTTTTTTCCTCCAAAAAACATTGACACCGCACACGCCTTTGGTTTGAAGGCAAGCGTGAACACGATATTCAATGAGGGTGTAGCTTCGATTGCCGCCGACCGCCAGACACTTGTCTTTACCGGTTGTAACCGCCCCGACGGTTACGGCGACTGCGACCTGTATATCACTGATGTTGAAGGAGATGTATGGGGTAAGCCGCGTAACTTGGGTCGCCAGGTGAATTCCGAAAAGTGGGATTCGCAACCGACAATCAGTGCGGATAAAACCCGCATCTATTTTGCCTCGAACCGCCCGGGTCCGAACGGCGATGCCAACACCGATATTTGGTACACCGACTTCGACGAAGAGACCAACCAATGGAAAGCCGCAGCAAACTTGACTGCAATTAATACTCCGGGTAAGGATTGGTCGCCCTTTATCGCTGCCGACGGTACGACGCTCTTCTTTGCATCGGACTCGCACAAGCCCAATTTGGGCGGTATGGACTTTTATTTTGTGAAGAAAACAGGAACAGGAGCAGACGGCAAAGACACATGGGGCAAGCCCGTCAATATCGGCGCACCAATTAATACCGACAAAAACGAGTCCTTTATTTCCTTGCCTGCATCGGGCGACGTGATCTACTTCTCGTCGGACCGTAAGGACAAAACAGGATACCAAGGTTCGCTTGACATTTTCATGGCGTTTGTACCGACGTTCTTTAAAGCGGCACAAGTACGCACAGTGGTTGTGGATGAATGTTCCGGTGCGAACATTCCGGCTACCATCAGCATTAAGAATATGTACACCGGTCGCGGTATCAAGGACAGCGTTACCTTTAGCAAGACATTGCAGGAATCCATTTTTAGTGACAAGGATTTTGGTAATCCAAAGGACTCGATCAAGTTTGTTGATTTGGAAATCGTGGCGAGCAACCCGCAGTACGGCGAAAAGAAAGTCATGCAGCGCATCAACAAACCGGAAATCACCGAGGATGCGAAGGAAGCCGAAAAAGCAGACATTTATGATGTTAAAATTACCCTCGGTCAGCGTCCGGTGCTTGGCGCGGAAATCGAAGCAGGTCAGCACCAAAAGCAAAACGCAAACGACCCGATGTGGCAATCATACAAAGGATTGGTTATGCGTCAGGTTGCGGCAATCAGCTTGTATCCGCTGTTGAACTACGTGTTCTTCGACTTAGGCGGTTATCAAATCCCCTCGCGCTACATTCTCTTTAAGTCGCCTGCCGAGACAGCATCGTTCAGCGATGAAAAAATCCCCGGCGGCACATTCGAGAAATACTACCACGTTCTTAACATCTACGGCTACCGCTTGAAGAAAAACCCGAACGTGAAATTCAAAGTGGTGGGTTATACCGATAACAACACGCTTGGTATTTCGAAAGAAGAACTTACGCCCGACCTCTCGAAGAACCGCGCAACACAGGTGTATAACTACCTGAAAGACATTTGGCAGATTGACGCAAGCCGCATGACGCTTGAGTTCAAGAATTACCCCGAAAAGCCATCGAACCCCAAGGATACGCAAGGTATCGTCGAGAACCGCCGTGTTGAGATTCTTTGCGATGAGTGGGAAGTTATCAAGCCGATTCTTGATAAAGACCCGAAGGTATTCCCGCAACCCGAGGAAATGACCTTTACCATGAAGAACGGTATTGATGATGCGCTTGTGGCAAAACGCCGCATTGTGATTACACGAAGCGACAAGCCGTGGGCAACACTCACCGATGTCGGTACAACACAAGCGACCACCAAGTGGGACTGGCAGGACACGAAAGGTGAGTACCCGAACTGTGCGAGCAAGATTTCTGAAACCAAAGGTAATTCGACAGAACTCGCTCCCTACAAGGCGCAACTGATTGTGACAAGCACCACAGGTCAAGAATGCGTTTCCAACCCGATCAGCATCCCCGTCCGCTATGTAAGCACGTCGGGTATGGTGATTAATAATAACGATCCTAATGCAGTTGTTGAAAAGACACTCGAAAAGTACAACCTCATTCTGTTCCAATTCAACAGTTTCGATCCGGGTCCGCGTAACGACCGCATCTTGAAAGAGTATGTGTTCCCCCGCTGCTTCAAATCAACCGATGTGGATATTGAAGGACACACCGACGTTGTTGGTATGTATGATGCGAACAAGAAACTCTCGGACAACCGCGCCCGCGTAACACGCGAAGCAATCGAGAAGAACACACAAGGTGTGAAGACCATCAAGTCGGTGGGTGTTGGTGAAGACAACCCGCTCTACGACAACACGCTGCCCGAAGGACGGTTCTACAACCGTACCGTTCGTGTGCAAATTGAAACACCGCTCAAAGACGCACAACTCGACATGGGTACACAAGACAAGTGCGGAGAGTAATCGCAGTATAACGCAACGTTTCGCTGACAAGCCCGGTATGGATTTCATATCGGGCTTTTTTTATGGGGTTGGCTTATTCTTTTAACCGGACAGCATCATCAGCTTCCTCGGCAATACCGTCGCGCTGCAATCCGCCAAGCAATGCGGCAAACCAATGTTCATCATCTGTTGTGTGCGGAGCGGTGAGCAATCGGTTCATCAATTCCCGAACGGGGATTGCCATGCCGTGCGGCAGATTGCGGAGTAATTCCACAGTGCGTCCGCGCCAAATCCGGTTCGGCTCCAAGCGGTGCATCGGCTCGGTCTTGCGCGGTGGTTGTGCTTCCGCCATACTGCCTGCCGAAGCGCATAGTTTCTGCAACGGGCAATCATTGCATTTGGGCTTGCGTGCCGTGCAAAAGAGTGCGCCGATGTCCATGATTGCCTGATGCCACGTGGAGCTTCCTCCTTGCGGCACAACGGTCTCTGCAAAGGGTCGGAGTACGCCTTCGGCAAGCACTTCGTGCGTGGTTGCCATCGGGCGGAGCAAGCGGCTGTACACACGCTTGATATTCACATCAATAACCGCCACATTCTTATGATATGCAAACGCAAGAATGGCATTGGCGGTGTAATCACCAACGCCCGGCAGCGAGCGTAACGTAACATAGTCGTCGGGCAGGCAGCCGTTATGTTGCCGCACCACTGCAGAGGCGCAATCACGCAGACGGAGAGCGCGTGAGTTATATCCCATTCCCTGCCATGCGCGGATAATAGCCGCATTGCTTGCCGAAGCAAGTGCATCGAACGACGGAAACAGGGCAAGAAACTCCGGCAGCTTGCCTTGCACACGCGATGTCTGCGTTTGTTGCAGCATGGTTTCCGAAACAAGAACAATGTAGGGGTCGGGATTTTTGCTGCGCCATAGAAAGGTGCGGGCGTTACGGCTGTACCACGTGCGGACGCTGCGCCGTACTGCTCGCTTCCACGATGTATCATTGCCATCGGCGTTATGCAGCTTGTTGGGGTTTTGTGTATACATTGGTACGAATGTACATCCGCCGGAGCATCCGACCAATGCCTGTTTATCATTGATGGAATGTCATCCGCACACGCGGTGCTATCTTCGCGCACCCAGTTCTCATCCCAAAAACCAATACGCATATACCTTTATGAAGCATCTAATTCTTTGTACGATGTTCGTTGCTGCCGCGCTGAGCCACGCACAAACAACAACCGACAGCACAACCGTCCGACGCGACACAACCGTCCGCACCGTGCCTCCCGTTGTAACGCCAACGCCCGCACCCGCACAGCAAGTATTTAATCCCGACCAAATGAACCGTGATGCATACTTCGGAGTTGGCGCGCAGTTGGGTGCATCAACTGGCGGGGGAATAAGTATGCGCTACACCATGCCCAACCGCATCGGTACAGAACTCACGTTCTGGTATCTCACGCTCGGCTCCGACCGAGCCATGTACAATATTGGCGCGGAGTTTCAATACAAACTCGATAACTCTGCTGACTCACGCGTGTATGCTATTGGCGGCGTGGGCTACTACGGCGAATCGCTCACCAAAGACAGTGTCAGTAATTCCAACACTCTTACCGGTCCATTCCGTTTCGGCGTAGGGTTGGGCTACGAGTGGTCAATCTCGCGTGCGGCGATGATTAACGTGGAAGGTGTGCTGACAATCTTCTCGGATAAAACCGTGCTGCCGCTTCCGCAAATGGGCTTTGTCTATTATTTCCGGTAGGCAGTTCATTCCCCTCGCCTACGCACCTTCATATCCACTCATCAACAATAACCATACAACGTGCTTGCATCACTGTATCATACCGACCAACCGGTAACCATTGGAATACTTGGCGGCGGACAGCTTGCCAAAATGTTGGCGCAATCCGCCTATCGCATGGGGCTTCGTGTAGCCGTTATCGAACACGGCAAGGATTCGCCCGCAGGAATCATGACAAAGCATGAGTTCGGCAACGGATGGGCGGACGACGGCGATCTGGAGGCATTTATCGCGGCAAGCGATATTGTCACACTTGAGAACGAGTTCATTGACCCGAGCATCTTGGAGCGTATCGCAGAAAAGCGGTTGGTCTTTCCCGAACCCGCCACTGTTGCCCTTGTGCAGGATAAGTTTATCCAGAAGCGGACAATGGCGCAAGCGGGCATCGCCACACCGGAGTTTGCAGCGTGCAATTCGCCCGAAGAGCTTGTTGCATTTGGCGAGCGGCACGGGTTTCCCATTGTTGTGAAGACGCGCAAATTTGGATACGACGGCTACGGCAACCACACCGCCCGCAATGAGAACGACTGCCACTCCGCGTGGAACAAGTTTATGTCGGGCGAAGACCCGCGTCCCGTCATGGCGGAGTCATACGTTTCCTTTGTCAAAGAGCTTGCGGTCATCGTGGCGCGCAACCGTCGCGGCGAAACCGCTGTGTATCCGTGCGTGCAGACCATTCAGCAAAACCACATCTGCGTTACCGTGCTTGCGCCCGCACCCATCGAAGATCATCTCCGTACGGAAGCGCAGCGCATAGCGGTTGCCTGTGTGGAAGCAATCAACGGCACGGGCGTGTTTGGTATCGAACTTTTCCTTACCGCCGACGACCTCATCATCTTCAACGAAATCGCACCGCGCCCGCACAACAGCGGACACTACACAATCGAGGGCTGCCACACATCGCAATTCGAGAACGGCATACGCGCCGTGTGCAACCTGCCGCTTGGCTCGCCCGACTTGGTGCAAGGTGCGGCGGCAATGATAAACATCCTTGGCGAGCGGCGTGGAAGCGGTGTCCCCGACAGCGTGGTGGACTTGATGAAACACCCCCACGTTGCGCTGCACCTGTACGGCAAAAAGGAATCGCGCATCGGTCGCAAGATGGGGCACCTCACCGCCATCGGCACAACGGTGGACCAAGCGTTCATCCGCGCCCGCGATGCAGTGGAGTCGTTGATTTGGTAGGGTAACTCACGCATGAATGCGACCCAACGTATTTTTGATCAGTCAGCAGCAAAGCGCGAGGCATGAACTCTCTCTACAAGAATGAAACTTCAATTATTCACACATCACTGAGGTGTCTTTTATGAAACACGTTTTCTTTTCTTTTCTCCTAATGCTCATCATAGCAACCACGGCATCCGCTCAATGGTTTCAAACTAACGGTCCGTATGGGGCGGGGGGAATAATTACATGTTTGGCAGTTAGCGGAACGAATCTTTTTGCAGGAACTGACTCTAAAGGATCCATTACTGGTGAAGTATTTCATAGTACCAACGATGGCGGCACGTGGACGGCAATCACCAACGGTTTGAGGAGTGATGACAAAGTTCTTCTCCTTGCTGCAAGCTCAACACATCTGTTTGCTTTAACAGAGAAGTTCGGAGTATCTGTCAGCACTGATAACGGTGGTACATGGGTGATAATGAACAATGGCTTAGGGTCGATAGATGTATCTACCCTCACCGTCAGTGGGGCAAATGTCTTTCTGGGGGGGAGAGGTGGGGTATTTCGAAGCACGAATAACGGTGGTTTATGGAAGGCAATGAATAACGGGTTGACCAATACCAATGTACGTACTCTTACTGCAAGCGGGACGAATCTCTTTGCGGGTACGAGTGGCGGCGGAGTATTTCTTAGTACGAACAATGGTAATTCATGGACGGAAGTGAACAATGGATTGACAAATAAGAATGTACAAGCACTTGCCGTGAGTGGAACGAATCTCTTTGCGGGTACTGCTGCGGTGAGTGTATCTGATACAAGTAGTTACGGTTTATTTTACTCAACGAACAATGGCGATTCATGGATAGCAGGGAATAGTGGCGTAGGTGCAGGTACTCGTATATCAATATCCAACCTCGCGGTGAGTGGAACTAATATTTTTGCAACTGAGAAATATCCTATCTACTTATATAGTAGAGGTGTATTTCTCTCAACGAACAATGGTTTGTCATGGACGGAAACCGGCTTATCTAATAGTAATGTACGGTCCCTTGTCGTGAGCGGGACGAACCTCTTTGCGGGTGTGGGCAGTATTGTGTACCGCCTTGACCTTACGGAAATCAGTTCAGTATCGGATACTCCAAACAAGAATCCTGAAACAGAGTTGATGGTATCACCGAACCCGGGCAGCGGCGGTACGGTTGAACTGACGTATAGCGTAGGCGAGCATACACAAACAGAACTCTTCGTAACCGATATACACGGTCGTACTATGGCAAATATTGCCACCGGAGAACACGACACGGGCACACACCGCAGCACGCTTACTACAAGCGGTTGGGCGGAAGGCGTGTACATGGTTGTACTCCGCACCCCGCGCGAAACAGTATCGCAAAAGTTCATGGTGGTGCGGTAAAGCAAACGAGTGATACTAGAGTTGAAAGAGACGGAGCGGCAGCATGCTATCAACACACTGAACGAACAGTATGATTTGGCTGTATCACTTGATTCTTGGAGCGACTATGTGCAGGGGCTACAACCACAACGCGCAACAAAACAGTTCGGCATTTTTTCATAGAAAGAGATGAACGTCATTCGTGACTGTTCAGAAATACAATATCACATGAACAACCAACGCAAACTCGTACTCTACATTGCCGCAAGCGCCGACGGCTACATCGCCATGCCGGGCGACGACCTGCGGTTTTTAGCGCGTGTGCAGAAGGATGGCGAGGACTATGGCTACGCGGATTTTCTGACCTCAGTGGATACTGTTATCATTGGCAGGAAAACCTATGATTGGGTGCTGACAAATGCCGGGTTCTATCCCCATGCAGACAAAACCTCATACGTCGTAACACGAACAGAAAAACCGAGCGTGGGTTCGACGCATTTTTATACGGGCGACCTGACCGACCTGATAACAACGTTGAAGCGCGAACAGGGCAAGGATATTTTCTGCGACGGTGGTGCGGAGATTGTGAATGAGCTTCTTCGCCGCGACCTGATTGACACATTTATCATCTCGATTATTCCAGTTTTTGTTGGCGGCGGTACGCGGCTTTTTCAGGATGCGCGACCGGAACAAACGCTCACACTGACTGATGTAAAGACATTTGATACGGGGCTTGTGCAGCTTCACTACCAACGCGAGCGCACGGCTCAATAAAAAAAGGACATCCCGTTTCGGAATGTCCTTTTGCCTGTTGTTGAAGCAGGTATAAAACAGAGGATGGCGCGTTAGACGAGTTCGCCGATTTCCATGAGTCGCATCCAGTCCTCGTGGCTGAGCGATGGTGTGTCTGTGCCGAGCAGCTCGATGATTTCACTTACGTAGCGTTCGCGTCGTGCACCGATAAGGGTACACGTAACGCCATCTGTTGCACGCGGTGCATTGAATGCAAGTTGGGAAATCGTCATGCCGCTGAATGATTCACCGAGCAAGTCCACCGCTTTCGAGCGGATTGCCTCAAGCCGGGGATGTGCGTCCACTGCGTAGTGGTGCGTGATTGCCTTGAATGCCGCAGCCGCTTTGTGCTTGAACTCCTGAATCCACTCTTCCATACCTTGCACCGGGTGGTGCATGATTGCTTCGATGGCTTCGTTCATGCGCGGGCGCAGGTATTGCGTTTCCACGTCGTGCCAGTGCTCGATACTCTCGAACGTATTCCAGTGATGCACAAGGTGCGTACCGGGTGAGAGACATGACTCCAATTCCTCGCGGCTTTGCGTATCGTAAGGCAGCGCGGGCAGTATTTGGCGGAGCATGACGGATTCGTGCGCCACGAGGTCGCCTATAAGCGCGGCAATGTCACTCTCCGAGGGTGGTTCCGTTCCGGCGTATGCGTGCTCGGCAAGGCGGAGCAGCGAGTTGTTCGTGATTGCATTCAGCACGCGGTTCACGATGACGTTGATGCCGTTGGCTGCTGCGGTTTCGAGTACCGATGCGGAGTCGCCGCGCTGGTTACGTTCGGTAGCCGCACCGGTTTCAAGTAAGTTGAACGGGAGCTGTATCGTCCTGAAATGATGCCCCTCTCCGGCTACATCTTCGGCGATACGGATACACTCTTCAAGCGAGACGGCATCGGCTGCATACGACGGGCGGGCAAAACAGTTGGAACTGATGCCGTAATGGCGGATGCGCCCTGTCTGCACTTCGCTTTCCAAGTGGGCGAATGCAAGCCGGATGCGGTCGTAAAATTCTTCGCGGGCTTCCCCGACAGGTATTCCTTCTTGCGCGGCGTTCATCAAAAAATACTCTGGGTTATGGAGCAGGTGAACATCAAGATACTCTGTGTTGATATGCCGCAGCGACCGTGTGAGCTGGTCTTCCAAAAATTCCGGATGAATGCAATGCCAAAGTCCATCGGCGTATTTCACCACGTGGGGGAACGCATGTCCCTGATGTTCCTTCTTGTAGGCGCGGTGGTAGTTTCTCCCCTGCATATATCCCGCTTTGCTGATAAGTATCAACTGGCTGCGCGGGATGCCGTCCTTAGTGGCATCAGCCAGTGCTTTCCCAAGCAGTTCTTCGGCACTGCCGTCGCCGTAATTAGCTGCGGTATCCACCACGTTGATTCCCGAACGGAGCGCCGCTGCAAGTGCGTTGGCATGGTCGGGGTTGTGGGTGTTGATACGGTAACATCCGAATCCGGCGGACGACGCTGTTTCGCCGGTTGTCCATTGCACGAACCGCAGGGCGGGAAACCGCTGTGCGTATTCTTCAGAGGTGCTCATGGTACACTCTCCCTTCTTGATTGTATGTAGGTTGGATGAATTATACGCGGGTACGAAGGTGGGATGTTGGAACAGGAACGCGGCGATCTTTTCCCCGATGTCTGCCGTTGCGTTTCCTTGTGTCTGTTCCGTGTTGGATGTTAATGAACGTAAATGCGCTGTATCAAGCCGTGCTGTTGAAACAACTCAGATGCGTACCTGCGGCAGCGAACTTAGCGCAGGGCGGGCAGAAAGTCAAGTAATTTTTCAGATTGTTTTTTCGGTATTTCTGCGGATGCGCCGTTAGCACGGTATTCCCTAAATTGCCTGCGTATGACGGGAGGTCACAACAGCAGCCAGCGGATGGTCGTGCAACCAAATCAGGACACACATAGTAGAAGAGTCCACGTTACAATGATTCTTAGGAGAATGTTTATGCACAAGCACCTTGTGTTGATTGCCGCAATCTGTATCACCGTCGCCGTTACCGGCTGTTCCGACGACCCCGTTTCGGACAACGTGACGCAGGTTGCCGTAACTACCGCACTGACCTCGCCACGGGTAACAAGCCCCGATTCACGTCGCGCAACGTCATCGTTGCAAGAAGGCGATGCCGCCGATTCGCTTACCGTTACGCGTCTTCGCGTCCTTGTTCGCGGAGTGGTGCTTGCAAAACCGGGTGTAACCGACAGTATGGCGATTCCGACATTTATCAAATACGGTCCCTTTGCATTGATATTCGATAGCACAGGCAACCGCTTTACCACCGAGCGCTACATTCCCGAAGGCGATTACAGCCGCATCACCTTCGATATTCACCGCCTTGGCGACAAGGAAGTGAACCGCTACGTCTATGACCCCGCCTATAACAAATTTGTGGGCGACGAACGGTACTCGGTTGTTGTTGAAGGTATTGCATGGCGCGAGGGCAGACCATTCAACTTTACGTATTTCAGTGCGGCAACGCCGTCCATCAGCACACCGTTCAGCGAGGCAATCACCATTGCGCGGAACTCGGTGGCAAATGCAACCATTCTCTTTAATCCCAACACCGTCTTCAAGCAAGGAAATAAAATTCTTGAACCGCGCGACCCGCGAAACTTTGCCGACATCGGTAAAAAATTAGACAGCGCGTTTTCGGTTATCCGCCGCACCGATATTGTAGAATAACACGGCGCAGCGGCGTACCCGCGCCGTTTTGTAGAAATCCGTTTTGCTTACTCAATCAGCTCGTACACAACGTGTGTCCGGGCTTTTTTTATGTACCGTGCTCATATCTGTCTCCATAGAGCGGCGGTAGAAATCAACGCACATAAATTTTCACATCTTGCAATATGTTTCTGCGACCTGTATGTTTGCCATTGTGTTATTGCATATCAGTAACGGAACTGTGGTTCTTGCACCGCACCGATGGGATAATCACCACGCCCTTGACTGCATCTTGCAAAAACGGGTATCATTTTTGCCACCGTTAGCATACTATGCACAGAAGGCGCACACATCAGGGACGTGCTTCATCACACGCGCCAAACTATCACGCCATTTATTCGCACCGGAGTACACTTATGAACAGAAGGTCGTTTTTCTCGTTTATCACCGATGGCAGCGCACACCGCACCACGCAGTCCGCCACAGAAGAGCACGATTCATCGCGTGCCGCCATTATATCCTCGCTCGACCCATACACAACCCCGCTTACACGAAGTGACGCAATGCACTTGCTGCGGCGGCTTGCATTTGCACCCACAATCGGCATTGTGAACCAAATCACAGGCAAGCGTGCCGACGAAGCGGTTGAGATGTTGCTTGGAACAGGAGGACAAAGCGAAACCCCGCCACCATCGCCAGGACCCTGGGTTGATGTGGCGCAGGAGGATCCCAACAATCTCGACGTGATTACCCGTGGCAACGTTGAGGGTACATGGCGTAACAACTTTGCCAATCTGCAAACATGGTGGATTGACCAAATGCGAACCGAGCAACTTCCCCTGCGCGAAAAACTGACGCTGTTCTGGAGCGGGCATTTCACCAGTGAATTCACCTACGATTTGGGATATATCCCGCCGCAGCTTCTGTACCGGCAAAACCTAATGTTCCGCAAAGACCGCATTGCAAGTTTCCCGCAGTTTGTGGAAGACGTGACGCTTGATGCGGCGATGCTTGAATACTTGGGCGGAACGCTGAATGTCAAAGGCAAGCCCAACGAGAATTATGCCCGCGAACTCATGGAACTTTACACATGCGGCATCGGCAATTACAGCGAGGCGGACGTGCAGCAGGCGGCGCGAGTGCTTACCGGATGGAAGGCATCCATGTACTCCGACGCGCCCGCACCGAACGGACTCTTCAACACCTACTTTATCGCACGCGACCACGACACCGAAGGCAAGGTGTTTATGAACAATACGATTCCCGCCCGCCCCAACGATACCAATACCGAGTTCCTCGTCCGTACCGAGGAAGTCCGCGGACTCATCAATCTGCTCCTGAAAGAACGTCCCGATGCCACCGCACGTTTTATGGCGCGGAAAATCTACCGCTACTTTGTGTATAGCAACCCGGGCGGCGCGGATGCGACCTTTGTGAATAATCTTGCCGACCTTTTCAAGCAAAGCAACTTCGAGCTACGTCCGGTGATAAAGGCGCTCTTCAGCAGCGCGCACTTCTTTGCAGCGGAAAATCGCGGCGTGCAAATCAAAACTCCGGCGGAATACGTGGTGGGATTGGGCAGGCAGCTCGGCGTATCGCTCAGCGGTGCGGGTGGTGCAATGAAACTGATGGAGCAAGACCTGATTGACCCGCCCAATGTATCGGGCTGGGACGGCTACCGCACATGGATTAACACCAAGACATTCCCGCAGCGGGTGTCGTTCGGGCAATCGGTGGTAAAGGCAATGACCGACGCACAGGCACAGAGCTTTGTAAAGCAATTCGCCGACTTCAGCGACGTGAACAAATTCATGCGCGGCTTGGAGGAATACTTCCTGCCTGTGGCGGTAAGCAACGAGCGACATACCAACTACGTGAACATTCTGCTCTCCGGCTCGCCCGACTACGAATGGGGCGGCATAGTGAACGATGCGGCTGCGGTAGGCACGCGGCTTCGCGGATTTCTGAACGTGCTTATCAAAGCACCGGATTTCCATTTGTGTTAATTCCCGCCCCGACCGATTCACCAACCCCCAAATTCACACAACGAAACCACAAGGAGCAGAATAATGAAACGTAGAGATTTTATAGCAACAACGGCGGCGGTAAGCGGACTTGCTGCGGCTGCACCCCAACGACTCTTAGGACTGAACGTGCGCGCCAACTCGCCGCTCCATGCGTTCTCCGGCAACATTCTCGACAACGACAACATCCTGATTATCATCCAGCTTTTTGGCGGTAACGACGGGCTGAACACCATCATCCCCGCCGACGAAGAATCCTACGCAAAGCTGCGCCCCACACTCTATGTGCCCAAGAAAAGCGCGATACAATGGTTGAACACCGACCTCTATTTCCACCCTGCGCTTGCCAGCAAAAACCAATACCAAAACGGCTTTGCGGGACTGATGGACAACGGGCGGCTTGCAGTGATTCAGGACGTGGGCTACGAGAACCCCAACCTCTCGCACTTCCGCTCCACCGACATCTGGCTTTCGGGCATCAACTCGTCCGACCCTTTTGTCCGGCTCAGCGACGGCTGGCTTGGTCGGTTTTTCTCGAAGGCATTGCCCGATTTCCCGACGGTGCTTCCGCCGCACCCGCTGTGCATTCAGATTGGCGGCACGCTCTCGCTGCTCTTGCAATCGCAAAAAGGCGACATGGGCATTGCACTTACCGACCCGCAGAAATTCTTTGAACTTGGCAAGGGGCTTTCGCCTGATTTGGAGGAAATAGCGGGCGACACCAACTATGCCAAGGAGTTTAACTTTATCCGCGCAGTTGCAAAGCAAAGCGACTCGTACTCGCAGGTGGTGATTGACGCATTCAACAAAGGCAAGAACAGGGTGACGTATCCGACAACCGGATTGGGCGCACAGCTTGGTTTGATTGCACGGCTGATTTCGGGCGGGTTGAAATCCAAAGTGTATATGTGCAGCATGGGCGGTTTTGACACACACGTGCAGCAGCAGCAGTTCGACGACCCGAGCAAGGGCTTGCATCCGTCGCTTCTCTCGCAAATAGCCAACGGTGTTTCGATGTTCATGCACGACGCATTGCAGCAAGGGTTTATGAACCGCGTGGTGGGGCTGACGGTTTCCGAGTTCGGTCGCCGCCCCTACGAAAACGGCTCGCGCGGAACAGACCACGGTGCGGCATCGGTGCAGTTTGTTTTTGGCAGCGGCGAGAGTATCCGCGGCTCGCGCTTCGGCAATGCGCCCGACCTGAAAAACACCGACCCCAAC
>JAEUSO010000480.1 GCA_016788605.1 Candidatus Kapaibacterium sp.
GAAACTTGCCCTCAATGCCGTAGCGAATAACAACATTCAGGATGGGACGATTAGTGCGGGCAAACTTGCATCGGGCGTTATACCGACAACGCTCCCTCCGAGCGGTGCAGCAGGCGGCGACCTGACGGGAACATACCCGAATCCGACAGTGAATAACGGTGTAATTTCTACAGCAAAACTTGCCAACTCGGCGGTTGATAATTCCAAACTTGCGGACGGGTCTGTATCAACAGCTAAACTTCAGGATAACAGTGTCGGTACACAAAAAATGCAAGATGGCTCTGTTACTACGTTAAAAGTAGCGGATGCCTCAATCAGTTCAGCCAAACTCGCAGATAATGCCGTTACGACGACAAAGATTACCGATGCGAACGTCACGACACCGAAACTTGCCGATGGCGCAGTAACAGCTACGAAAATCGCAGCAGGAGTTATACCGACTTCGTTGCCGCCAAGCGGACCTGCAAGCGGCGATCTGACAGGGACATATCCTTCGCCGATAATAGTTGCTGGCGCGGTGACGACACCGAAACTTGCCGACAACGCGGTGACAACTACGAAGCTGAATGATAATTCTGTCTCTTCGTCGAAAATCATTGATGCTGCGGTTTCGACATCGAAGATTATGGATAATGCGGTGACAACTGCGAAGATTCTTGATGGTGCGGTGACGACGACAAAAGTCGCTGATGCCGCAATAACAACTAATAAACTCAACGACGGTGCAGTGACTACACCCAAACTTGCAGATGCTTCGGTGACAAATGCTAAAATTGCCGATGCCACAATCATGGGTGCAAAGTTGAATCAAATGGGTGCGACAAACGGACAGACATTGCAATGGAATGGAACGCAATGGACACCTGCGACTAACTCTCCCGCCGGTGCTGCCGGAGGTGATTTGAACGGCTCGTATCCTAATCCTTCCGTAGCACGAATCAACGGCGCACAATTAGGATTGACGACAGCGACAAATAACAACATCCTTGTTGCAAACGGAACGCAATGGAACAGCGTGGGCATGAGTGGCGATGCAACGATTGCAAACACCGGAGCGGTGACTGTAACAACGGGAGCTATCACCTCCGGAAAAATTCTGAATGGAACAGTACTTGACGAGGATATCGCACCGGCAACAATCACTGACAGTAAACTGACATCAAGCGGCGTTGCAAACGGAACGTATGGCTCGACAACTCAAGTGCCGATGTTCACTGTCAATCCGCAAGGTCGCATCACCTTTGCAATGAACCAGACAATCAGCGGTGTCACACCCGGAGGACCTGCGGGTGGTGATTTGAGTGCTACATACCCGAACCCGACAGTCAACCGAATTAAAGGTGCTAACCTCGGTACTACAACAGCAACAAATAACAATATCCTTGTTGCCGACGGTGCACAATGGAACAGTGTTGGTATGAGCGGTGATGTGAATATCACTAGTGCAGGTGCTACACTTATCCAACCGCTCGCAGTAACAACAGGGAAGATT
>JAEUSO010000481.1 GCA_016788605.1 Candidatus Kapaibacterium sp.
ATTCCGGGACAAACAACGGCGGTTCTCAGCATCGTCGGCGCAAGCTATACGTCATCCGGCATCTACCGTTGTATTCTCAACGGCAGTTCGGCGTGCGGAACGCAGCAAATCACATCGGATGCAGTAGCAATCGTTGTTGGCGTACCGACACGCATCACAGTTCAGCCGCAAGACAAATCGGTGTCGTTCGGTGGAACAGTGACGATAGATGTTGAAGCGGAAGGCGGCGTTATCGGTGGAACAAACCAACTTGCATACCGTTGGTATCGCGGAACCCAACAACTCTTCGACAACGCACGCATCAGCGGCGCGGGAACATCAACCCTGACTATTCGCGGCGTACAAAGCAGCGACATCGGCACGGACTATTATGCAATTGCAACAGGTGCGTGCGGCGAAGCAACAACACGTCAATTCGCACTCTTCGTACCATCATTGAGTATCACACGCCAGCCGCAAGCACAAACAGTATGCGAAGGCACGGGAACACAATTCTCAGCTGATGCAACCACAAATGCTCCGGGTAGCACATTGAATTACCAATGGTTCTTGCGTAATACCGCACTTACCAATGGTAACGGTATCACAGGTGCGACGACAAATACGCTAACCATTGCATCATCGGCAATTGCCGATAGCGGCGACTATACTGTTGTTGTTACTGTTCAGCCGGGCGGAGTTCGTGTTACATCATCTGTTGCTAAACTCACGGTAAATGCTAAACCGGTTCTTGCAGCTGACGTTGATAATCAGGAAGCATGTGTCGGCGCACGCCTTACACTCACCGCTCCGCAATCAACAGGCGGAACATTGAATTACCGTTGGCAAGTGAACGGTATTGACATCAATGCCGCAGCAGTATATGATATTACATCTGTTCAAGTAACGAATGCCGGTACATACCGCCTTATCGTCTCGAATGATTGCGGCGCGGACACAACGAAGACATTTACCGTGACGGTGAACACACCGCCAACTATTACGGAACAGCCGGTGCAAGAAACGCGCATGGTCGGCGGTACGCTTACTCTTCGTGTTGTAGCAGCGGGTACTACACCGATTACCTATCAATGGCGCAAGAACGGCAGCAACATCATTGGTGCTGTCAGTTCATCCTACACCAAGACCAACGTCCTGCCCGAAGATTCAGGCAGCTATACAGTGGTTATCCGTAATGCATGCGGCGAAGTGACATCGGAGGTTTCCGTTGTTCGCGTTGTCCCGAACAGCATAACCGATGCGGAGCAATTCGGTTACATTCTCAAATACTCCGAGCCGAACCCTGTGGCAGATGTGGCGACAATCCGTTACACAGTACCTGCTGCAGCCGTGGTACGCTTGGCATTGCTTGATAACGCCGGACGCACTGTTGCCGTCCTTGTGAACAACCAGCTTGTTGAAGAAGGCGACCATGCAACGACATTCAACGCAAGCGACCTCAATCTTGCATCGGGCAGCTACACACTTGTACTTAGTACCCCGCAAGGATT
>JAEUSO010000482.1 GCA_016788605.1 Candidatus Kapaibacterium sp.
CTTTCCGTCCTGAATGATTGAACACGTGTGTAATGAGAGCGGTGGTAGTTGTCTTGCCGTTGGTTCCTGTAATAGCAATGATAGGGTTCTTACAATGCTGAGATGCAAACTCCAATTCACTGATAATTGGGATTTCTTTTGCTTCAGCGTCTTGAATGATTTGCACAGTGGGCTTAATTCCGGGCGATGTGATAATACAATCGCAATCCAGCGCACGCTCCGTATGACCGCCGAACTCGACCGGAATGTGAGCATTACGTAATTGTGTGGCAGCGTCGGGATACGCTTCCTCAGGTTTGTATTCCGACACAAAAACTGTGTGTCCTAAACGGTGTGCAAGCAACGCGGCAGCCAGACCGCTTTTTGCCGCACCAAGCACAGTGTACTTCATTGCTCTTACAGGTATTCTTTGGTGATATTCTTATTTGTCTTTTGCGAATACATCTGAAACTCATTCACCGGAACCGCCTCGTTCGTTTGAATGCTGATCTTGACAAAATAGCGGAGCATAAGGGTGGTGAGTGTTGAGAAAGTGCCTTCGCTGATATAGGATGCAACGTCGGGATGCACCACAAGCAACAGACGGAACTCGCGTGATGACCGGCGGAACGAATACAGCCAGCGGTCTATCGCCTTTACAAGCAAACTTTTCGAGGTAATCCGCCCTACGCCGTGGCACAGTGTGCAAACTTCCGTAACCCATTCCGTGATATTTGTCCTGATGCGCTGCCGTGTGATTTGCAGCAGACCTAACTGCGTCAGCGGATAGACAACGGTCTTTGCTTTATCATTCGAGAGTTCGCGCTTCATTTCATTGAAGAGCCGGATACGGTTTCTCTCGTCCTGCATGTCAATAAAGTCAATGACAATCATTCCGCCCACATCGCGTAGACGAAGCTGCCGAGCAACTTCATACACCGATTCCATATTGGTCTTCAGTGCGTTTATCTCTTGGTCGGAATCAAATGTGGCTCGTCCCGTATTAACATCAATAACGAGCATCGCCTCCGTATGGTCGAAGATGATGTATCCGCCGCTTGGCAGATTGACTTTCCGGGCAAAGAGCGCATCAATATCGTGCTGTAAATCGAATGCCTCGAAGAGCGGCTCTTTGTGGGCAAAGTGTTGGAGTGTTTTGGAAAGGGCGGGAGCGTTGTCATCAACATACTTCGTAATCTCGTTGTAGAGTTTTTTGTTGTCGGTGATGATACGCGATACGTCTTTTGTCAGTAAGTCGCGGATGACGCTATTGGCAATGCTTGCATCCTTATATAGCATACCCGGACGCGACATCAGTTTCACCTTCCGCTCAATCGTATTCCATTGGTCGAGCAGTGTTTCCCAATCGCGCCTCAGCTCAACATCGCTCTGGTTTTGCGAGGCGGTTCGGATAATGCAACCTGTTCCTTGCGGCATTACTTGCTTCGCCAACTGACGGAGCCGCTTGCGCTCTTTGAACGATGCGATTTTTTTTGAAACGCCGATGACAT
>JAEUSO010000483.1 GCA_016788605.1 Candidatus Kapaibacterium sp.
CCGCAACGCGCGGTCCCTGCAGGCGAATCTCGTCGACCACCGCACCGAACTGAGCAAGCGAGAATGACGACAGATTGACGAACAGTTCGTCAAAGCCGGCAAGCTCGCCACCGCCTTCGGCCTTGACCGAAACTCCCGACACCCTTGCCGATAACGCATACGGGTTGATGTCGATCTTCTCGATACTGACTTCGCGCTGCAGCTCTTGCGACAACTGCTTGACCAGCAGCCACTTCATCAACGGCGGCCCCGCCAGGAAACCGAACAGGCCGAAAGCGACTAACAGCCCGGCCAGCCACTTGCCGATACGCCGCGCACGCGGCCCCTTGAGTGCCGCCACCGCACGTGCCGCTTTGTCAGAAGAATTCCCGGTTGCCTGTTCTGTCATGGTGAATATTTGTCATATCGGTGTGACTTAGGAATTTAGCACATCGGTGGACGCTCGATGGGACCTCAAGCATCGCGAAAGAAACTCTGGCAGACTTCACGTATTCACAGAGCATGTATGTCACAAGGTGTGCTGCTTATCTTATGCCTTGTTGCGGTCGACCAGGAAAAAGGGGGTAAAACGGAAATGACACTTAACCGTAATTCGATCCCGGCCACTTTAGCGCGAGCGTTGCTTTAGCACTGTGGCCCATTTAGCGTTGAAATACAAAGTGACTAATCTCATGAAATTTAGGCATATAGTAAGTGTCGCCTTTGCGAGCTTGGCAATAGTGCTCTTCGTCATGTGGACAAGGGAGCAAACCTCGACATTTAGTATGGTTCCATTTGATCAATTAGAAATTAATAGTGGAACCCTTGAATTGATCAAACCATGGAAAACATCACCTTTTCTTGTTTTGCGCAATGGTGAAAAAACCCTACGATTTTCTTGCTTTGGCCCATATAACCGAACCTATTGGTGTGGTGATATTGATAACAATAACAACTTGAGGGACAGGGAGTGGACGATCAAGTCATCTAGCACAAGCACGGGGGGCTTAGCATATGTATATGAAATCACTTTTAATGCAGAAGTTGTTATCCCGTATAGCAAACAAAGAGAACGATTTTCCAATGCCAGCAATTTGGGGCCAGTCTATTCTCAGCTTATAGCAGCAGTCTTAATTGGATTGCTGGCTATTTATATAGCCATTTCCACTAAACAACGAATAATGCAATAAAGGAGTCACCCATTAGTACAAACGCACCACTTGCGTAGCGTAATCAAGGCTGGAAGTGATATTCGCCCTTCACTTTCGCCGGCGTAATGAACAGGAAATCAGGAAAGATTTTGTAGCGGACATACCAGACGAACGCAATCATTCCGATGTTGATGGCGAGGGCGATGGAGTTCGCCAAGGGATGCGCCATGAAACCGTCAAATGCGCGTGGCAAATTAATCAACGAGAGAAGAATATAGACGTTGTAGGCAGCAACCTTGTAGTTGTGGAAACCCCAGGCAAACAGCAGCGGAATCGTCGCGAT
>JAEUSO010000484.1 GCA_016788605.1 Candidatus Kapaibacterium sp.
AATGTTCGTTGTACCAACAGCGTTTGTAGCAAGTTTAGGATTTGTGATCGAGGCATCTATAACCTTTGATGTACCGACGCTATTGTCTTGAAGTTTTGTTGCGGAAACCGAACCGTCATTAATCTTCTGATTTGTTATTGACGCATCTTGAAGTTTTGTTGTGCTTACCGAACCGTCGGCAATCTTACCATTCGTCACTGAACCGTCGGCAAGTTTAGCGGTGTTCACCGCAGCAGGTGCAATCTGTGGGTTTGGATATGTTCCCGTTAAATCACCGCCGGCTGTACCCCCCGGAGGCAACGTTGTCGGGATAACACCCGGTGCAATTTTCGATGCTGTTACGGATGCATCCTGAAGATTGTTTGTTCCGACTGCATTCACGGCAAGTTTGGAGTTATCAACCGCGCTATTGGCAAGTTTTGAGGTGTTCACAGCCCCATCCGCCAGTTTTGGCGTTGTCACATTTGCATCAGCAAGTTTTGGTGTTGTCACAGCATTGTCTTGCAATTTCGGAGTGGATACCGCACCATCTTGCAATTTGTTTGTCGTTACGTTGAGGTCGGCGATTTTTCCGGTTGTGACTGCATTCGTTGTAATTGTAGGATTGGGATAGTTTCCGGTTAAGTCACCACTTGCAGGACCGCTTGGCGGTAAGGTTGCAGGTATTACACCCGGTGCAAGTTTGGGTGTTGTAATCGAGCCGTCTTGAACAGCAGTTGTTCCTACTGAATTAGATCCAAGTTTTGTAGCGGTGACTGAACCGTCAAGGAGTTTTGACGAACCGATAGCACCATCTGAAATCTTTGCACCTGAGACAGAGCCGTCTTGGATTTTTGATGAACTCACTGAACCATCGGCAAGTTTGGACGATGTAACCGCACCTGCTGCGATTGAAGGAGCAGGATATGAACCTGTCAGGTCGCCGCCCGCCGTCCCACCCGGAGGTAATGATGTAGGGATAACACCCGGTGCAAGCTTTTGCGCTGTAACTGAACCATCAGCAATCTTTGGCGTTGTTACAGCATTTGTTTGAAGATTGGTTGAGCTAACGGCATCAACGGCGAGTTTTGGATTCGTCACTGATGCATCGGAAATCTTTGGAGTTGTTACGGCATTGTCAGCCAGTTTGCTATTGATAACCGCACCATCTTGAATTTTTGTGTTCCCTACCGCACCATCAGAAAGTTTTTGATTTGTGATTGCATTATCAGCAACTTTCGGAGTGTTCACTGCGCCATCGGCAAGTTTAGGTGTTGTGACCGATGCGTCGGCAAGTTTTGCGGTAGTGACTGCTGATGCCGCTATCGTCGGGTTGGGATAAGTGCCGGTAAGGTCGCCGCCCGCCGCACCACCCGCAGCTCCGCCAAAGGCCCGCAGCCCGGAGGACGACATGTTCGACTTCGCCATGCTGGCCTACGAACGGCAGGAATGGGCCATCGCGGCGCAAAACTT
>JAEUSO010000485.1 GCA_016788605.1 Candidatus Kapaibacterium sp.
TGGGAACACAACGTCGCCAATCCGTACTTCGGCGGTAATAGCATGAGTGCCTTCATTTACACCTTGCTCGATGGCTATATGCGAGTGTTCATCAATGATGCCGGGTGTGACATGCTTGCCCTTAACATCAATAATAACATCACCGCCCGAAAGATTTTTCCCAACCGCAGCAATCTTCCCATTCTTAATAAACACGTCCGTTTCCTGTAACACATCGCCCGCTTTGTTGCACGTCCACACGGTTGCATTTTTCAAGACAACGCTTTGCTGTTTGGGTAATTCCGTCACACCGAATGCTGTATTGGGCGTGGTCATTGTTAAAGCACGAACAACCTGCTTCGCCGGCTTATCTTTTTTATCGTCGGTTTTCTTTTCTGAATATGCCGAATCGCGTCGTGCAGACCAATATGCTCTGCGACCGTCTGGGAAGAGAACCGTTCCGCCCGCTTGCAACGAATCAATCGAACCGGAAAGCCGCACTACGCCTTTGAATCCAAGCGTGTCACCCGTGAACCGGAATGACACCGTATTCCCGCTAAACGTGAACTGTGCTTGAAGCGTAATAGTGTCGGATTTGATAGAGCCGTTCGGTGATTCAGCTTTGCCATCAATATCCATCCGTAAGCGTTTGCCATTGTCAATACTGAGCGACCATACACCGCGAACATCATTATCGGGCATTTTACTGTAGATATATTCATCACCTGCAATAAATACGGAACGAATCTGTGCATCACCCTCGAAGATGTTGCCATCCGATAGTAGCAGGTTCGCGTAATTACCTTGTTTAATCGAACCATACTTGTTTTGCAAGCCAAGCATTTTTGCGGGTTGCGTTGTCATTGAAGCAAGAGCAACATCCTGTTTCAACCCGCGTTCAACCGCTTTACGGAGATTCTTCCAGAAATCGTCTTTGTTCTTTAGTCCGTGTGTTGTCAGACAGAATTGCAGACCTGCCGAATCACATCGCATCGGGTTTTCGGGTGCGGCATCCCAATGTTTCAGATCGTCTAATGCAACATCAAGTGCGCGCTCGGTAGTGGAAACATCCGGCACAGCGGGGAAGTTGAGCGGGAGAATCAACATCGGTTTGAACACAACAAGCGAGGGCAGTCGGCGATATTCGTAGCCATTGCCTTCATACACAGCATTCAGCGAAAACTCCTTTGCGATTTGGTATGCCCGAAGTATAGAATGCTCGTTCTCGGTTTCAAATAGGAACATCCGTTTTGCTTGCAGGTCGTTTGCAAGTGCTTCGTAGGAACTGTTGAACTCCGGTTGGCGTGATTGACCTTGTTGTGAATGAGCCGCTCCATACCACTGTGCATCAAGAAATGTTTGACGGATAAGGGCGATGCTGCCCATCAATGCTGACGGGTACGGTGTTTTCGAGGAACCCTTGC
>JAEUSO010000486.1 GCA_016788605.1 Candidatus Kapaibacterium sp.
TTGAACTTTACATTTATGATGAATTTACAAAACACAAGTAATGAGTGGTAGTGGTACTTGGTATAGAATTTTGTATTGCACACCTGTGTTACCTGCTGTTGCCAAGGTAACGCTCACGTCATTGCCGGTGACGTCATGCTGAAGGGTCAGGACAGCCAGCAACAGCAGCTCGTGCCTGTGATGGCACGCACTCTGCCTGCGGCGGCGAGCAGTGATGTCGTTGCCATGACGACATGGCTCAACAGTCTGTTGCCTGCCAATAAAGTGCTCCTACTAAATTTTCGCAGCGACAACTCTGTCGAACTCAGCTTGCAAATTATACAAGAAAAAGCGAATAAGGTTGGTTTTATTTGAATTTTTCGTTTGATATCATAAATTCAATACGCCGTTCAGACATGTCTATTGAGTTGCCTATTGCTTGTGTTGTATGCAGCTAGCAAACTCGCTGATACTCTGTGCCAACATCGTAAATGGGCCAAACCACGCGCTCTCGAAAGACAAATTGATTTCGGCGAAACGGTTTCTTCATCATACGTCAACTTTGCTGCCGGAGAGTAAGCTGTGCACCGGTTGGCTGACAACGGTCGTTCTCGATGACAAGGAAAATGTGCTGACGTGGCCGGAAGTCATCGAAATGCTTGACGCATTGCGACAGGAAAAAATCGACTTATCAAAAGTCACTTTTGTCGTCGAAGCTGCAGTTTGCGCGGGTTCGATACCTTCGATCCGATGGCTGTTGGACGTAACAGGCGGCAGTTTAATCGTTCACGCGTCAGCTGGTGTTTCGGCAAAAGTTGATCATCTGCTTTTCATTCGAAAGTCTCTACCAGCCGATCGCGTGCTGTACAACGTTCACAACAGTTTACGTTCAGAATTCAGCGCGCACCCCGACTCGTTCCCCGCGAACAAGCATGAAAACGGAAAAGAAAATAACGACGAAGTTCACCTGAATGATTGGGCACTACTTGACGTCAGCGACGGCGAAGGCAATACAATTTTTCAAAGCAAACACGTTATTGTTATGCAACAGGGCTCCGTCGGAACGAAACTACTTTATATGCTGCCAAACAAACTCGAATCTGCCGACACGCAGGCAGTGTTTAGCTGTAAATTGGAGTTTGTTACGACTACGGAACCATCCGATAAATCCCTGGTTCGAGATAGCGCAAGTCTCGCGAAAGGCGTAGAATTTTGCTTCGCAGATCCAGCATCTTCAACGAAAAGTCAAGAATGCGGGTTCGTTGGTATGGACGGTAATTTCAAAATCTACAAAGCAGGCGACGCGAAACCGTACGCAGCAAACAAATTCACCGCGGACGAAATTGCGAAACGTAAAAATTCGCGACAGCAATGTTTTGTCGTGTCGTTTATGTATACTCGAACAAAACT
>JAEUSO010000487.1 GCA_016788605.1 Candidatus Kapaibacterium sp.
TTCGACACTTGTGATAATATCCACAACAGAGCGTGTTGTATTCTCAATGCCGCAATCACCGGTAACACGGCATGTGTATTCGCCACGGTCGCGGAACAGGGCATTGCTAATTGTTAGTGTTGGCGATTGACCCGCTGTACCACTAATTATTTCCGATCCCTTGAACCACTGATAGCGAAGGTTGCTTCCGGTTGCCTCGACACTCAGAACGATTGTGCCGCCCTCAAGCAAGCGAACGGTTGCACGCGGCTGCACAGTGATAACGGTTTTTTCGCCAATCGTAAGCGTTGCCTGATTTGTTGTGTCGCTTCCGCACGTATTCGTGACAATGCAGCGGTAATCACCGGCTTGAGCAGTACTGATTGTACTCAATGTAAGAGTTGGGATTGTGGTTTGAGTAACAGGTGAGCCGTTCAGTTGCCAGTTGTACGTGTATGTTCCAGTTGTTGCAGTGCCAAGGGTGAATTGGATAGTTTCGCCCGGACAGCCGATTTTGTTTGTTGGCTGAGTGGTTACCGACGGGCGTGCTTCGATATTTAATGTGAATGATGCTGATGTGGCTTGGGCACCGCTTGACGATGACGTTACCACACAGGAATACCGTCCGGTGTCGGCAATCGTCAATGCTGAAATCGAAAGTCGTTCTGTGAGTTGCGAGTTAGCGTAGCGCGGGTCGTTCGTCAAGTTCACATTATTCTTACGCCATATGTAGGTCAATCCACCTCCGGTTGTTGTAGTCGCCTGAATGGCGAACTCCGCCGTTTCGCCGGCACAACGAACGATACTTGTATTTTGCTGCGGTGATGAAATCAGAACTGTGCCTGATAATAATGATGCCATATTCGATTTGACAGTACCACAAGTTGATGTAGCCACGCAGTTATACTCATGACCAAAATCAATTGCTTGTATATTACGAATTGTCAGATTAGCTGTACGAGAACCTGTTATACGACTATCATCGACAATTGCAGTGTTTCTACGAAACCATTGAAATGTAACACCAGTAGGGGTGTTTGTTTCAACACTCATTACAATAGTTCTACCAACACCCGTCACAATGTTAGCGGGTTGAGTTGTGAATTCGATATTAGGTGTAATACTGAGGAGTATCGGTTTTGAAATAGTCCCCGCACATCCGGCGGCACCATTGACAACGCATTGATACATACCTGTTGAGCCAAGATTGACAAACGTCAGTGTTAGACGCGGGCTTGTAGCTCCGGGCAAATTCACGCCGTCCCTTTGCCATTGGAACGAGAGGTTCGTACCAGATACAACTACTTCCATGACTGCAGTACCACCAAGACATGGCGCGATGTTGTTTGATTGACTTGTAATTAATGCAGGTGTATTCACACTGAATGTACCTGATGTTGAG
>JAEUSO010000488.1 GCA_016788605.1 Candidatus Kapaibacterium sp.
GCTCCACTGCCGATATAGACAGGAACATATCCGTGTACTACTGACATACGATTGCAAAAAGCGATCACAGAGTCGTAGGTGAGGTTGGTTACGGGTAGGTCGTCTCCAACAACAAGGCTTGGATTCTGCTTCATCACTCGCATCCACTGACGTTGGGTGGTTTCGTAGATGGCTACTTCGAGCGACTTCGTGATCGTTACATTGTGCTTAGGTGTTGCCCAATAGATATCCGCAAACAGATCCGATGAGTCGCATCCCATCTGGAACGACCCCGGAACAGTTGCAGCGGTAATGAGTGTGTCCATCGCACTAGCCTTGAGCGAAACCACGAAGTCAACATTGCCAACATCACTCGTACCCACAACAACACTGCGCATCGATGGTTCCACGTTGATCGGGAATCCGGCACGCACTTCTACGTGATGTGTTCCGGCGGATACATTGGCAAACGAATAGGTAGCGTCAGGCTTGATCGTGATCGACAACGAGGAGTCTAACCACACTTCAACATTGCCGACATCCTCTGCTCGCTGGCGTGTTACACTGCCCTTGATCTCAAGTGAGGTATCAACGGGTGGTGATGTTGGCTCCGACGATGAGCAGCCGGCTATGAGAGCCACAGCGACGAGGAAAACGGGAAGCCCCTTTACATACCGATACATAGAACGTGTTCCGTTAGCGAATACAATGGATGATGTGCTGCGCGCCCTGTGTGGCCACAACAAAGATCGGGAAATGTTGGCGCTCAGAGATCGTAAGATCAAGGTGGTGCATGCCGGTATGGCGTTCCAAGCACCGCCCAAGCACGTCGTAGAAAGCCACGTCTATCTGGTCCTGACCGTCAACAACAACTGCTCCGTCAGTTGAAGTGATGGTAAGCGTCTTTGTGAACCGCACCTGACGGAATTCAAGCGCACATTGTTCAACAGTGAGGAGTCCGGGCTCGTAGGTGACGGTTGAACACGTATCACTGACCTCGGCGATCGTTGTGATCAAACGTGTTCTGCTGCCGTTCACATAGGCAACCACGCGCGACGTGAAGTTCGTTTCGGTTGAGTCCAACAAAACAACATAGCTGCTGTCCCACGGGTCCTGCCATTCAATTCCGTCAAGGGGCTCCATCTGCACACGCACACTACCGCCAATGGACGTTGTGCGCACGCGCACGTCAACGCTGATGGTGTCTCCTACTCCGCCGGCTGCCGGTGCTACGCGCACTTCGATCTGACGCTTATCGATCACCAGTACGGTAAGAAGCAGTCGCTGCGTACATGTATCGGCCCAACGAACGAGTCCCTCATACACAAACGTCTCACGCGGCGAGAAGCGATACGTGCTGTCATCGATACGTGCTATTGGATCAGCCCCTTGC
>JAEUSO010000489.1 GCA_016788605.1 Candidatus Kapaibacterium sp.
TTTCGTCCCGCTTCTGCTAGAGATTTTGATTGCTTGCACACGCGAATCACAGATTCAAGTTGTAGTGCATCAAAGAGGTCAATCTTCTCAATGTCATCGTCATTCAAGTATACACCGAGGAGTGTGGTGCTTGATGTTGCTGGAACATTCTTCCAACTTTTCTTTAAGCGTTGTATCTCTTCGTGCACAATTTCTTCGGTGATACGCCCACCCACCGAGAGTGTTGCCATACGTGTTACCGATGCGTTCAGATCACGGAAGTTTGCACTCCACTCGGCATTGTGCGACCTCGCATAGTTCAAGTAGAGTGTCTTTGCCTCGGCGTTAAATCGAGCACGCAGATTATTCTTCTCGGCAAACCGCTCAAGCTCGTATTCAAGGTTTGGCTCGATATCTTCCGGTCGCTGTTTCAAGCCCGGCAAATCGAACGACCACAAGTTGATCCGCGCATGAAGGTCATCGCGAAACCGTTGTTCCGCCACATCGTTCCGTAAGTCACGGTTTGTCCCTGCAATTAACTGAAAGTCGCTAAATACTTCTTTATCCGCACCGACAGGATAAAAACATTTTTCTTCCAACGCCCTCAGTAACATTGCCTGTTCGTCACTGCCAAGTTCACCTATCTCATCTAAGAAGAGTACGCCACCGTCGGCACTGCGAAGAAGTCCTTCGCGGTCGTTCATCGCACCTGTGAACGCACCTTTCTTGTGACCGAACAGTGTGCTCATCGCAGCATCGCCTCGTAATGTTGCACAGTTCACTTCCACAAATGCACCGCCAACCCGACCTTGCTCACGCTTGAGTTGATAGATACGTTTAGCAAGCTGCGACTTCCCCGCACCGGTCGGTCCCATTAACAATATCGGTGCTGACGACGCAATTGCAACCTTCTCAATATGCTCAATAAGCGAGTTGAATGATTTGTTCTTTGTATTGATACCGCTCTTCAGGAATGTGAGTATTTCTTGTGTTTGGAGCGAGAACCGTTGTGCAATCACATCATACCGCGAGAGGTCTAAGTCAATCACGGTGTATGTCCCCGCATCACTTGTGTCATCTTCCCTTTTTGGGGGCGAGAGTTGAAGTAACCTGCCCGGAATGAAGTGCGCTTCGGTAAGTAAGAATGCACAAATCTGTTGCACGTGAGTGCCGGTGGTAATGTTCATGTAATACTCTTCCGTCTCGGGCTTGAACGGATATGCTTTCACAAAATCGAACATTGAGGAATAGACCTCTTCAAAATCCCACGGGTCGTTGAATTCGATACTGTGCAACAACACTTTTGTTTTAGGCGAAAGGTCGGTGACATCTTCTTTCACTTGATTGGCAAGTTGGGCGAACTGCCCCTGATGAATCAACTCCAAACGGTCA
>JAEUSO010000048.1 GCA_016788605.1 Candidatus Kapaibacterium sp.
CAGGTCCGACCGATGTAAAAAACATCGTGGATTATTTTGAAAAGTTCTCGTACCTCCGTTTCGGTATGAACGAAAAGAACATTTTCAACAACCGCTTATCAAGCATTCTGCCGTGGCAACGTGTACCGGAAAACGGTTCTGTTATCACCGTTGAAAAGGAAAACGATTGGGTGAATCTTCCTATCCCTTTAGAGTTTGCACTCAATACACAGGGTAGCGGTGTGTTTGTTCCCGCTCCATCGCTCACCACATCGGCGGGCGGTACGACCGACGCTTCTACTCCATTGTTGCCGTTGTACCCAAGTGGTACAGGTTCAGCGGGTGCGGGTGGCAATAATGCAAGCGACTACGGCTACTCCGTTATTGTTGAGTTCCAAGGCATTCGTTTCGTTCAAGCGGAATAATATCCGCATAACTCTACGGCGGGCGGCGGCTCTTCTGCCGTTGCCCGTTTTTATTTCAACTAATTTTTAGAGAACAATGAACGAGCAAATAAAAGGGCGGGCAATTATTGATGTGATTGATCGCGTTCAAATTCAGCTAACCTCATCGGGGCAAGCGTCGCAACCGGTGAATTGGCAACCAAAGCGGACGGGAATGGCGGCACTCATTCAGCCAATAGTATCAGTGTTCAATTCATCGGGCGTTTTGATTCCAACACTACAGGCACGGCATAAATACGGGCTTACAATCTCGAAAGACAGTAGCGAAACGCAAGTCATTCCAAACTCGGTGGATTTTGGTTTGTTGAACACCTACTACATGTCAGAGAATGCTAAACCGCTTGCAATATCAAGTGAAGACAAACTCGTATTCGTGGCAAACCATGATTCTTCGCTTGGCACAGGTACATTCAGCAACGCTACTATTGAAGTGATGTTGATTGTTACCTATATCACCGAACAAGAATACCTCGAATTGAGCCGCACAACCAAATAATAAAGAAAATGGAACAGGAACTTTACGGACAAATACAAACCCTTGTTACAGCGGTAAAAGAACTCATTGAACAAGGACGGCGACAACCGCAAACCGGCGGCGGTGATCCGTCTATGTGGGACACTATTATTCCTGTTCCGTTTCTTTCGTGGACTGACGCATCAAACCCATCGTCGGCGGGATATATCAGCGATGTACTCAGTAGTGCGCTGATTACCGAAATGGAGAAACACGCTCAGGTATTCAATGCGGACTTTACCGGATTGCAACTGCCAAACGAATCCGGCGCGGCGGGTGGATTATACAATACGTCCTTAATGCCAATGGCGGATATGACAGACATATTCCGCGCTAAGGAAGTGATGATCAAATCATGTTACTTTGCGCTCATTGATACAACGGTATTCGGTGGAGCAAGTCAAGACGTGACAACGTGGAACACACTGATTGCATCGTTATCTACCGATCGCCCGTTGGTACAGGCGCAAATGGAGAACACCGTTTTGCCAATGTTTATGCCGAACGGGTTCCGTCCCGTGATTCGCGTGAACGGCATTCCAAAGTTTGGCGGGAACTTGCTTAATTCGTTTGCAAAAGGCACGAATAACGCGGTACAACGGGTTCACCAGCTCGTAGGTATTCCCAACCCATACGATAACCCAAACATGAATTTGTATTGCGGCGAAGTTGATGCAGGGCGCGGCATACAAGTATCGGCATGGGGCGGTCAGGTTATCGGCTCGAATATCCTACGTTACACGGTGTATGGTTACTTGGAATTTTATACAAGGGGACGAAAGTAATGAATGTAAAAGCCGCACAAGTGACCTACGGCATTATCTATGATGCCGCGCTTGAAATTGCACCGATGTTTGGTTATGATCCGGCAGATGTGTCGGCGGTAATGACTGCAATCGCCTTTGTGGAATCAACCTTCAACGCCAATGCCCGCGTAAAGCCGCCGCATACAGCCCGCGGCTTGCTTCAAATCAACAACATAACCCAAAAAGAAGCGGAACAAGAACTCGGATTACCGGCAAGCGGTGATACAAAGATATTCGACCCGTCGTATAACGCACGGTTGGGCGTGTATATGTTCTGCAAACGGCTTAAACGGTGCGGTGGTGATGTGAAGCGCGGCGTAGTTGCATACAATCAAGGGAACTGCTCCAAACCGGCGCAACTTCGGGCGGCTGTGTACTTGCTTAAGTGGCAATCCGCCTATGATAAAGTAGTCCCGGTCATTCCCAATCAAACTATAGTACGTCAGTTAAGTTGGTACTAACAAACGCACAATAAACAATGCCAAAATCATTCGACATAAAAAAGAACTACCGTCTTGGTACGCGGGCTTCCGGCTCAACAAACATGCGTATCAAGTTCAATAAAAAGCCAAGCGCAAAAACCCTCAGCGGTGACTACTTGGTGAACACGCTCTCGATCTCGGACACAACGGAGTTTTATCGTAAAAATCCCATGAACTGCGAAGCGAACCGGACGTTCATCATCACCGAAATAGATCCTTCAACCGGAGATGATATTTACTTCGACGAAGGAATGTTCCTCGGTCCGCGAACAAGTGATATTGCAAGCATGGGTGACGTGCCAACCTTCGACGCAACAAAGCAAACGGCGGACATCAAACGCGCCTATGAGAACCAAATTCAGTACCTCAAAGATCAAGTTCAAACACTGCAAGCACAAGTTGCCGACAAGGATAAAGAGATACTAAGTGTTCGGCGCAAGTGTGATGAAGCGATTGCAGAGGTTGAGGCACAGATGAAGAAGGTTCAACGTGAAAACGACGAGCTGAAGATGGAAGTGAAAATCGAAAAACTTGTCAATCAACGGATCGAAGAAAAACTAAACAAGGGCGGCGGACTATCGGATGGTTTCGGTTCTGTGATTGAGAACACACGACCGCTCCAAGAATCGTTCGGCAAAGCCCTTGGCGAAGCGTTAGCAAGCAAGTTGTCGAACGTCGGTGCAGGGATAGCCGCTAAGGTTTCCGCACCGCCAAAACCGCAAACCGTCGGTTCGGCGGCTGAGGAGTTGGGAATATGATACAACGCATCATGTTTGCGGTTGCAATGATGCGGTTCTATTGGCACAACCGAAGGATGAAACGCATGTATCGTGCCGTCAGCACGGCGGAACTGTTTGAATAACTAACACAATGCACAACATGGAAAATTGGCTTGCCAAACTTGCGGAACGTGTGGATTTGAACGCACTTTCCGACGCGGAAAACAATGAACTCAAAGAGTTTGTCGCTCAATTCACGTTGAGGTTTATCCCGCTGAAAAAAGACACCGAACAACAGAAAAAAATGAAAGCGGACTACATCCGCAATCACTTATCAAGCATAAAACGGATATTGGACTAACGCCATGGGAAAAGGGAAAGTTATTGAGCGTTTTCGGGAAAGCATCATCCGTGCGGGAATGAAAATCGCGCTTGGCTCGGATGCAACCGGTGACGTGTACTATCGCAACTCTGCGGGCTTGCTTACACGGCTTGGCATAGGCAGTAGCGGGCAAGTGTTGGGCGTGTCGGGCGGGCTTCCGGCATGGCAAGCACCACCATCATCCGGCGCATCGTACACTATCGTCACTAAATCCGCAAACGAAACACTTGCATCAGGTACAACTACATTGCAAGACGATGATCATTTATCGTTTGCAGTTTCCGCCAATTCGTGGTATGAAGGAATGTTAGGATTGCGCTTAAAAAAATCTGCGGTAGATGCAAGTACAAACGGATTGCGTTTGCTTTTGCTTTTGCCGAGTATCGAACTTTTTAATGGTACAAATTGGAGTATCAATAGAGGCATGTTGTACACAGATACGTCCAGCAACTACGAAGCAAGTGTCGGAATATCAGATACAAGCGATGTAGGACGAAGCGGGCTATTAGCGCATTCAAGTAGTACTTGGACAGAAAATGCAAACGGCTATCCCAACCACAACGTACAAATACCGTTTTTCTTCAAAACAGGCGGCACAGGCGGCACTTGTAAATTACAGTGGTCTATTTTGTATGGCTACGCGGCGAATTGGACGATATTGCAAAACTCATTCATCAAATACTATAAGGTGGCGTAATGGCTAACACAATCACATATAACGGCTACGACAAAGCAGGTTTCTATCGCTTTACGGTATTGGATGATGAAGAGAACATTATCCAAGTGCTAAAAATTGCAAAAGTCAAGCAAATACACGAGCCGGATGCAAACGGCGTACCGGTACTTGTGAATACCATCACTTACGCAAACAAAGACGAGGCACTCGCCGCGTACTTATCGGCACAATAGTCATAGGGCAATGAAACAGCACATGCAACAACATCACGACAACTCAATCATTGGTATCATCTACGCATTTTGTTTGAACATCCTTATTTGGTGTGCATCAATTATTGAAACCGTTTGGTTTGATGATATTGTGAAGGTGTTCGGGTTGTTTGCGCTGTTATCATCTATTGCAAGTTCGTTTGGACTTTTGGACGGCATCAAACACAAACTAAAAGAGTTTCTGAAAATCAAATGACGCTCTTCGACTTCACATATAACAATGCCATATTTATCATTCTTGCAACGCTTGTTCGGGTGGTGTTCAACATACGTGCAGGGTTCTCGTTCCGCCGTCACGCGCTCGAAGTTGCATTCTGTATAGTTACCGGCTCAATGTGTGGCTACACTGTTGTTGAGTTCACCGGTGATGCGTCGTACAGCTCGATTGCGGCTACACTATCGGCATTTTACGGTTCGCATCTGTGGCGCGGGTTCGAGCGGATATTCCCGTCATTCGTGCGGTCGTTCAAAAACAAATTGGAGCAATAGCATGAGGAAGATTCATTCAATTGTGATTCATCACTCCGCATCTGCAAAAACCTCAACACCAAACGAAATTCGCGGTTGGCACAAGCAACGCGGGTTTGATGATATTGGCTATCATGCGATTATCTATAAAACAGCGGGCGGATGGATATTAGCACCCGGACGGAACGAAAGTATTGTCGGCGCACACTGCAAGGGATTCAACACCGGTACGCTTGGCGTGGTTATCTGTGGGAATTACGAAACTGAAACCATGGAAGAACCGGCACGTGCTCTTCTCTTCGACGTATTGCTCCGGTGGTGTAAAACGTATAAAATTCCATCTTCAGAAATCTTCGGACACCGTGACAAAGGCACGACCGCAACGGCGTGTCCGGGGAAAAATCTTTACAACGAACTACCGGCATTTCGGCAACGTGTAAAATCTGTATTGAACGCATGAAATTAGTGGAATACATAGCGTTATTTGGATTTATGCTCTTGGTGGCATGTGCGCTTGTGTGGGGTGTTATCACACTCAGGCAACCACAAAAAACGGTGATTGTTCGCACCGACACGCTACGGATTCCGCCGCCGCCGCCGGTGATTGTGGTTCGTGATAGCATCGTTCCAAAACTTCGATTTGTACCCTATGCAGTGCATGACACAACACACGTTCGGGACACCTTGAAAATTTTAGTATTCCGGCGCGACAGTTTAGGCACACAGATTGCGCGGCTTGGCGGATATTTAGAAATGGTTCTCGATACGATAACTCCATCACTTGACACGGTTTCCATTACTGCCGATGAAATCCGCCGACAAATACGCTTCTCGATTAACTACGCCACGCGCACCGCCATAGTGCCGCGTCCGGTTGAGGTTGTGCGCGAATCGCCGTCATGGACTGTTGGCGTTGGCGTTGGCTACGGAGCGGCTACGGACGGCAAACTCTATCCAACATTCAATGTGAATTTATCCAAAGTGATTTTCTCATTTTAATTAAAACCCTGTTATGACAAACGAACCCGAACAAACACCAAACACGCCGCCCGCGCCGCCGGATCTGAAACGTGAAACAAGCGCGGTTGTAGAAGCCGAAGAGCAGTGCCGCGCCGAAATCAATGCTATCATAACACAGCACAACTGCACAATAGTTGGGGAAATCAATATCACGCCACCGTTTCCTACGCAAAGCAAAGTGTATATCGTTCACAACGCACGAACCGACGTGCCAACACCGGAAATTGAGCAAATAGAAAAATTGGTTGAAAATCAAATCACTCAAATATGTATGAAGTACGATTGCGTAGGACTGACAAAATTCAAAATTGCAAAAGGTGTTGCCGGTTGCATTCCGTTGTTCGTCCATCGTAGCCGGTTGGCAGGATATATCAACATGTAATGTGATGTCAAGAATTGAAGGAAATATCGCGCTGAATATCTGTTCCCGGTTCGACTGTGAACCGGAATCACTCTACGCATATTTGGTGCGGAATATCGGGGCGCAATACCTTTTGCGTGAATGCCGCGAAACGCAATCAAACCGGAGCGTGTGTATTGATGAAATCAAAGAGGAATACGGCGATAAAGTACCGCTAAACGAACCGTGGTGCGCTCAGTTCGGCTTTGTGTTGCATCAAGCGGCGGTGCGTCACCTTCATAGCCGCGTCGTGTTGCCACGAACAAAAGGTGCGCTTGATATGCTCAACCGGAGCAAGCGTGTTCCCATTCGTGTAGATCAGTTTCCAGAGGCGGGCGCAATAGCGTACAGAAAAACAAAAGTTGGGACGGGTCACATTATGGCAGTAATCGCAGTGCAAAGCAACGGGCGGATATGGACGATTGAGGGCAATACAAACAATCGTGTTGGATTGCGCTACTACGATACAAGTACGTATGCTAACGGGCGCAACGGTTGGGCGTTTATCCACGTCCAGGACTACTACAGAAATTTTTCAAACTATACTACACGATTGGAGTGGTACTAACATGATAACAGTATCGGCACAACGACGCGGTACAAACTACGGGCTGATGGGTCTATCCGGTTGCGCTCAACCGAACGATCCGCCGCCTATGACCATTACACCAATGATGCGAGGATTGGCAGACGGCGGATGCACGGGGATTGTTATTCCGCCGCAACCGTTACAACCGGCATTGGGTGACATATTCGACGATGCAAAAGCATACGCTGATAAAATCAAAAACGGTGTGACGGACTATACAGCAGATGCCGCCGGCGGGCTTGGTCGTGCGCTTGGTTCATCCCTTGGTCAAGCAATCGAAACGGCTGTTGAGAAAAATCCAACATCGGCAAAAGCGATCGTCGGAACAGGTGCGGCACTTGGCGCGGCGGCGATACTCAGCGCGTTCGGAATCGGATATTTAATAGGAGCAAAGTAATGAGTAGTAATAATTGTTTGTTTGGCTACGCACGTAGCTACGACGCACTAAGCCAAGAAGAAAAAACGGAGTTTGACGGGTACATGGAACATCAACAAACCCGTTGGTTGGAGGATAATAGTGCGTTGGTTGATAGTGCAATACAAAGCAAGAATTTTGATCGGATTTACTTGCCTTTTCGTGATGCGTTCACAAAGTACGCTTTTGATAAGGGCTTGGTGAAACGTGATGCACTCTGTGAAGCAAATAAAATGTTGAACGATGTAAAACCTATGTGGGTCGCTCTTGCCGGTGCGGTTGTTGGATTTGTCGCTGTAAAATTGATTGACTAACTCCATGCTTTCAAACTGTTATCAACCGTCTGTTTTTGCGCCGTCTGTTGCCGGGCTTGGCGATAAAACAACCGATGCCGGAATTCATGTTGCCGGTGGGCGGATTGATAAACATTGGCGCAAGGTGAAACTCCGTGCATCAAAAATCGGCGTGGCTGAAATTGTAGATTCACCGTTCTACCGAATACCAAACTTGGTGATGGAGCGGTTCAATTTACGTTCCGTAGAGTTCGGTAATTGGCTGAACGAACGGGAGCGGCAAGAAATGTTGTACGGCACAGCCGCAGGGCTTGACGATATGGCAAAGGTCTTGGGCGTTGAACCGCGAATGATGGGGCTGAACGGATTGCTTGGCGTGGCTCTTGGCGCACGGGGACGCGGCGGCATGGCTAAAGCACACTACGAACCCGTTCCGTACTCAATTATCAATTTGACAAAAGAGAAAGGCGCAAATTCGCTTGCACATGAGTTTGCACACGGTTTGGATAATGTGTTGGGTTATTACCAAAACACCGGTTCGTTTGCATCCGACCAAGTTTATCAAAGCGTGATTGCATCAAGCACCATTCCCGACGATACCGAACCCGCTTTAGCAGTGTATTGGAACATCTTTGCGGCTATTGTTTGGGATGAAAACGGAAAGCACACCGACTTTTACAAAAAACTGAAGGCAATCCGCAACAACAAAGAGTATTGGAACAGCGGATCAGAAGTGTTGGCACGTTCGTTTGAAACATGGGTATCGTACCGGCTTGATGAATTGAAGATTCAAAACACGTTCCTCACAAAGGAACTTGCCTACTTCTACGACCATCCGAACAAATATCCCGACAAAGATATACTTGAACGGCTCGACGCTCCGTTCCGTGCATTTACGGACTATTGCATGACTACGCTCAGGGCAAACGCACCGGACGAACGTATATCCGTTGCCGATACGGGTTCCCGCAAAACAGCCGTTCAAACGACAGACAAAGAAATCCCGGCGGAATTTATTATCGTGGAACTTGATACGCTTCTCACATCACACAATCCCGCAAACTTTAGCGAGAACAAGGACTACCCGAATAAGTGCCAACAGCGCGACTACACAAACGACAAAGCCGAACAATTAAAGGTGCTTCGCGGGGCGCAAGGATTCAAACCGGAATTTGTGATAAACACCACGCCGACGGCTACGGATGGAACGCCAATCGTTACGCAATGGGGCAAGAAACAAAGCTATGTTGTCCTTGGCGGCAACGGGCGAACGATGATGATACAGACGGTCGACGCAATGAAGCGGTTCGGTGAATACAAAGAGTATTTGAACCGGAATGCACACCTCTTCGGCTACGATAAAGAGTACATCGAAGAGCAATTCGAGAAACCTGTTTTGGTGCGGAAAATTGATGCAGAACCGGAACGGTGTGCCTATTACTCGAATGTACTGAACAAAGCGTTCACACAGTCCGTTGATACCAACACGGAAGCGGTTTCGCTTGCGCGGCAAATCACACCGGAAGCAATCGAAGATCTTGCCCGCATCATGGAAGAATCCGAAGCGGAAACGCTCTCGCAGTTGTGGCAAAGCATCAAAGCACAACGGGCGATCATCTCACTCATGCGCCGCGCTCGAATCATTACCGACCAAAACCAAAATCAGTTTTTGGACAGGAACGGGGACTTGGACGATAAGGGGAAATTGATTCTCGAACGTGTGTTCCTTGCGGCAATCCTTGACGATACCGACACAATAGAAGCGGCAAGAAATTACACAGCGCAAATACTCCGTGTTGCGCCGATGTTGCTCCAGATGAAGAAACTTCCGGCGGAGTGGAATATCATTCCGCTTGTGCGTGATGCAATACGCTTGGAGTACGAACGCCGCGCCGCCAACATGCCAAAAGCAAACTTTGTGAAACAAGCTACATTCGAGCGTCCCGACGGTGTGAACGGCAGTGTTATTCCGGTATGGGATATGCTTGATGCCGGAGCGCGTAAGTTCGCGGCATTCGTTGGAAGTTACATTCAATCAGCCAACAACGAAAACACGGGCACGGATTCGTTTGCGTTCCGGGAGCCGGTTACACCGGATGAACTGTTGAGCCGCTTTGCAACCAAAACCGCCGGGCTGAGTGATGCGGGCGAGCCGCAAAAGTTTAGTGTGAATGATATTCGGACAACCCGCTACCGTCCAATTTCCTTGCCTACGCTCTCGGTACTCTTGGGCGATGAAGTTCCGCCAAACTTTGATATGGTTGTGTGGGGCGATAAATATCAAGGGAAAAGTTCCTTGGTTCTGTTGCTTGCCGATGATCTTGCATTGAACGGCAAAGTATTACTAAACCAAGCGGAAGAACAGGCAAATAGTGCGTCGTTCCAAAAGCGCGTACAGGAAACCGGCGTTGCATTGCGTGGCGTGGATATTACCAATATCCAGGATTGGAACGAACTTGTTCGGGTGATCGAGAACGGGCAATACAACTACGTGATTGTAGATTCATTGCAACGCATGAGCCGGTACAGCTCGCAAAAGGAAATGTTGCGTTGGTTCACCGATAACCAAGGCAAATACGGATTAGTATTTATTGCCCGCAAGGACAAGTACAAAAAGGCAACGGAAGGGTACAATGATTGGGCGTATGACATGAATATCGAAGTTGAGGTCAAGGGCGGCGCGGCGTATGTTCACAAAAACCGTTACGACGATCCGCGCCAAATATCCAAGCGAAAATTCCGAATCTGGAAATAATCACTCTCACCTATGCAGTCGCTCAAATTTTTTGGCGGTGTAAATTCGCTCAGTGAGGCGAAACGCACCCGCGCCGACCTAATAGACGGCATGAAATACCTATCATCATGCGGTACGATTGAGGAAGCCGCCGCACAAAGGAAAAAGTTGGCAAAGAAACACCACGCCGACACCGGAGCGGGCGGCGCAACCATGGCAGAGATAAACGCAGAGTTCGACACTTTCACGTCAATAGATGAAGAATATCAGTTGGTTGTACGCATGATAGAAACGCATCCGAACCTCTTCAACAAAAGCAAAGCCGCCCACACAAAGCAAGCGGCTCGAACAATCGCAACAAACTTCCGGTCCGAATTGGCTAAAGAAGAAAACCGCGCCAAAGTTGCCGATGGCGCGGCTACAATTTTCCGCGTGTTTGTGGATTCGTTGTTAAAGGGTTAGTTATGTGATGGGTTGGGTGGTATCATCCTTGAAAGAACTTTTTCGGTATGATTGATAAGTTCTGACTTTTTCACGTGGTAGTAATCGCCAAACAGTTGTTCACCGATTTCATCAATTATCTGCATTAACTCGGTAATTTCCGGCAATTCGGGTTCATTCGGAAATAGTCCCGTTTTGTTTTGATAATTTATCCTTATAGAATATGCAGTCGAGACGGATAAAAAAATCAGCGTCTCAAGTTGTGATTCTGTAATACTTATCGTTACTGTAAATTTTTTACTCATGGTTTGGTTGGTTATGAGATGGGTTGTTTATTTGCTTGGGTGGTACAGGGGAATCAAATTTCCATTTATTTGTATCAAATGTTTTTTTTACGGCTATCGGCGGATTATACCATTGGTATAAGTTACGCAAAGCAATGTACGAAACGCCAACGGCACAGATAATTCCTGTAATACAAATAAAAATTGATTCAGAATATATCGCTGTGCGTAAGCAGTATGGAAATACAAAACCGTTCAGGAACACAATTACAGATCTTGAATATAGTGGGATTCTCATAGTTATATGTATTTGGTTGTTAATTAGTAAAAAAACAGGCGGGCAGGAGTCGAACCTGCATGATGCAAACTTTGCTGGAAACCTAACCCTATGAGTTCAAGGCATTGCATCTCACCGCATTAGCGTCTGCCATTCCGCCACCGCCCGTTTATTAGTCGCCTATCTGTTGGAGTAGTATAAAATCAAACTTTTGTGTTGTGAAGTTCTTTACACTTTTTGAGTACATTATTTTCACCATGTCGGTAAACTCAACCAAAGAATACCCCGTATCAATCCGGGCAATGAACTCGTTCACTTTATCAAGCGTCATAGTCCGCACCTGCACCACAGCGGCACGGTGCATGAAGGTATCTTTCAAATACACGTCAAAGATTGTTCCCTGAGCAAACCGCTTCGGGTTGTGCAACCGGAATGTAGTATAGCAGTTGCAGTCTAGTTTATTGTTCCAATTCGTAGCGAATTTGAGTTCATTCATCACCTCACTCCTTCGTTAGTTTATTGTATATGGCACTCTTTCATCAAGCGTAAGTTTGAACATATCACTCTTTGATATGGTCATAGTTTGAATCACATTGTCTTTAATCGAAACAATCATCGCATTGTCTTTATTCGTGTACCAAAACCGTGCATCAAAGAGTTCGCTTGATACTTTGTGAATAGTTGTTGATAGCATAGCATTGAACGGCTGTACCTGATAATTCTCGTCCGCGATGAACTTTTTCAAAAACTCATGATTCGCTTCGACGCGCTCAATGACATAACCCTCGCTACTTAGCTTACTTATGAGTTCTGCAATGTTGTTCATCACATCACTCCTGCGATTGTGTTGGTTGGTGGTTGCGCTTGCGGGCGTTCTCAATCATTGCATCAAGTTTGGCGTTGTAGTTATTGACTAAAGATTCCTCTGTGTCTTTCTGAATCGTGATAATATCTTGATTCGGATTATCGTTGCGCATTGTTGCTAACAATGCACCTACTAAAACGGAACTGTATTTTTTGTTACCTTTCATCACATCACTCCTTCGATTGTGTTGATGGCTCGCATATACACGTCGCAACATTCCGGGATGATGCTATTGCCAAGCGCGTGGAGTTCGGCGGCGTTCTCTTGGTGCGTGTACCCATTATCCACCTCACAAAACTTGGGGTAATCATCACGGAAAAATCCCACGCCAGCCAATCCGCTAAATTTGCCCGCCAACCGGCTGTGCGCTTCATCTTCCGTTTTGCAAAGCTCTTCCGTAATTGTTCTATGGAAAAAGTGTATCTCTTCGAGTCCGATGCCGTCGGTGTTGGCACAGAAAACAAACAACCGTTTGCGCCTGTGCGGATATCCGAATTGCTCAGCTCGTAAAGTTCTCCATTCCAAAGCATACCCGATTGAGGCAAGATGAACAAGGATAGATGTAAGCCCTCGTTGAACAAGCATAGAACTGTTCTCGAGTACAACGTACCGGGGTCGAATGTATGTAATAATCTTGGCGATGTCGAACCAAAGTCCGCTGTTCTCTCCGTGTATTCCTTTTGCATTGTTGTTTGCGATTGAAATGTCTTGACAGGGGAATCCCGCTGTTATCAAATTCACGTGTGCGTACCTGAGCAGATCTATTGTGCGAACGTCCGGTTCAATGGGTGCGTTGAAGTTGTAACGAAGTTGCTCTTGGCAGTATTCATCCGATTCGCACAACGCTTCCAGCTCGTAGTTTCTGATATTGCGTTGTGCGGATTCAGCAAACGTGCCAATGCCACTGCATAGGTCAAGGTGGTAGATCATCATTGCTCCGCCTTGATAACCGCCCTAATCCAATCTTCTGAGCGGCGTAGTTTAGTTGCTTCTACATCAATCAAATCAAAAATCTTTTGAAATTGATCATTATAGGCATTAACTAATTTGTTTCTTGTTAGGAATTCATTTAGTTCTTTTTTTATTCCATAAACATCAAATGTTGATATTTCTCGTGCCGCCTCAATGAGTGCAAGTTTAGATACACTATTCATCACATCACTCCTTTGTTGGGTTAGTGGTTTCTTCTTTGGCTTCTGCATCTTTAATTCGCTGCATGATAGCGTATGCAATGTGTCTGCCTATCGTATTTGTCGGTTCTGAATTAGCATAGTGTTCTAAAGCCCAAAAAATCACATTTTCAACAGGTTCAATGTGTACCGGCTCGTTCAGTTCTTCGAGTAGTATCTGTTTAGCTGTTGTCATCACATCACCTCGCTAAACAGTGTTTGATACTGCACTTTAGGCGAAACCCACAGCACTTCCTTGGCACGGGTATTCGCTTGCGTCATCGACGATAACTCATACCTGATAAACCCTCGTAATTGGCTGTTGTAAATGTCGCTATCGTAACCTGATAGTATCACCATGCCTTTGAGCGAGTGTATGCAATCAATCAACTCGCTATGTTGAACATCATTCATCTCATATTTATAGAGTTTGTTACGGTCTCTGCGTGTTGTCCGCACGTACGGCGGGTCTATGTAATGCAGTGTATTTTTGCTGTCGTATTTGCGTAGAACAGTCATAGCATCGTCGCACTCTATAACAACATCCTTAAATCGCATAGCCCATGATTGTACCACTTCCGGAAGTGCATTTAACGCATCAACCCAACGCATTTGTCTTTTGTCATACCCCCCTGCCCTGAATCCAACTGAGTGGAACAGCACCCCTTTAGCACCGAAGCCCATTACGCTGCGAATAATTGTTCTCCGCGCTCGTTCAACAGCGCACGTACTATGCTCGTACGCCTGCTTGTACTCCACCCGTGAAAACGGTGTTAATGCAATCGCACGGGATAGTTCATCGGGATTAGTACGTAACACTCTAAATACATTGACAATATCCTCGTTAAGGTCATTGTACACGTCTATACGTGATGGTTGTTTAGCAAACATCACCGCCGCAGAGCCACCGAATGCTTCAGTATAGCCATCGTGGGTAGGCATGAGTTTTAAGATTGCTTTCGCTATTGAGTTTTTCGCGCCGGGATAGTATAATAAATTCATCACATCACTCCTTCGATTGAGGTGGTGTAAGATGCCCTAATTCGATAGCTTCTTCATCAGATAGTTCAATTCGCCCCGTGCCACGGCAAGCGGCGCATGGATGAGGATACTCAATAGTCAGCGCATGAATGTTTCGAGAAGCGGAAGCGTATCCTCCTCGCCCATCGCATTCCTTACAGGGTATAATTACAGTGCGTTTCAGAAATATGGTATTTGACTCTGCGAGTTGTTTCAATTCCATCACCTCACTCCTTCGGGTTAGTGGTTTCTTGTTTGCGTTGGCGGGCGTTGTCAATCATTGCATCAAGTTTGCTATTGTAATCCTCAACTAACTTTTTACCCGCTTTGCAATCAATGTCTTTGCTTGATGCTGTGTTATCATTGTTGGCTATTGCCGCCAATGCTGCAACTAACACGTTTCCATATTTTGTATTCATAAGTTACTCCTCTGGGTTAGTGGTTTCCGATGGGGCTTTTAATTCAACCGTCCGAATTGTTGTATTCCCATATTTGATTGGTTGCGTTTGCGTTTGTATGCCTGCTACGGCATCGCTATATCCGCACCACTTGGCAAGCGATAGAAATATGTTTGCAAAAAACTTTTTCATTGTGCAACCTCCCTATCGAGGGCGTACTTTTCTTTGATTTGTTGTAACTCTATTTCTGCCATCTCCACCTGAGCTTTCAAGCCACCGATTTTATCCGTAGCCCGTTCGACGAGATACTGAATTGCCTGATCGAGCGTTTCGTGGTATTGATACGTATGCCCCATGCGGGCATAACGCTGCGTCCGAAACTTCCCGCAGTAGCGTGATTCAACCCGCAACCACGCAAAGCGGCTGTCAATTCGCTTGCCTGATTCTGTTGTTCCGA
>JAEUSO010000490.1 GCA_016788605.1 Candidatus Kapaibacterium sp.
AAGGCTGGTGAGTTCCAAGGCTAGGTTGATGAAGTAGGGGCCGGCATCCATATTTAAAATCGTTAAGGGGATGGCTGAAGGGGTAACTTAGCTCGATGCTGGAGACAAAAGGCAATCACCCTGACCGCCTCAATGCAATGCGTTTATTAGGCAAACACTTACGTGGCACACCTGCTAGCATTGGTTTATCCCCCCGAACTCAGCAGTAGAAAATACCAGCAGAATAATCTCCTGATGGTTATTATGACTACGCTGTGGCTACGCATGCAATCTATGAACGAGAGCAAAGGCGATCAGTTGTCATAAGTTATATTATCACACTTTAGAATAGCCTGATAACCTATTGAAATTATTTGTCTTTCGGGTTGCTCTTAACGTATTACTCTAAGAAAGCGGGTACTATCTTTTCGGGCGAGGAAACCTCGGTTTCCAGCGGCGCGTGAAACGCGGTCGGAACTTCATTGTATAGAATTTGCCATCGTAACGGCGTTGTGGAACGCGCGCACTTGCGCAGAAAGCGGACCGTAATGGGGTCATGCGTCACCTCCGTACGAGGATAGCTCTAAAAATGCCTGCCCGGAATGCGAGATCGGGGGAGTTGAAAAGTTACTCCCCAGAAAATGCTCCGAACGTGACTACTCGCCCTGCATTGCAAACGTAGTTTTCAGAGGGATTCTTCAATCCTTGGAGTGATTTCCATCCGGTCATGAAGCACCCGCACGATCAACGTATCGCCGTTCTTGACCATGAACGCGATGATATGACGCGGGTTGCCGACAATCTCACCCTCTACGGCCGCCCGCTTCCGACTATGTCTGATGTGGTAAAGCCGGATGCCCTCCTGGAGGCCCTGCTCTTCGTATGAATGAAGGAGGTTCGGGTTAGCGTGGATTTCTTTCAGCGCGACGGCCAGCAGCGCTTTGTACCGTTCAAGCGCCGCTGCCCCAAAGTTCTCTCCCGACCACGTAAGTGCATTCTCGATGTCCTGACGCGCGGCTGGAAAATAGCGGATGGGCATCAGATCACTGTTTTTCCCGCAGTTCTTTTCGAGCTTCGGTCGCGCATCCGTCAAGGAAAGCATCAATGTCTGAAATTTCTCTCGGAGCGCCGGAATCCAGGCCGAGCTGTATTTCAGCCTTAAGTCTTTGAAGCCGCAGGTCGCGTTCCTCTTCCTCTTTCGCCATCGCCGCAAGCGCTGCCCGGTGGACTTCACTCGCGTTGTTGAACGCACCGCTCTTCACCGCCTTCTTAACGAAGCGGTCGAGTTCACGGGTCAGATTTACATTCTGAGTCGGCATACTTTCATCGTACCGTAGTTGGCAATCTTTGTCAATCGGTGCTAGGGTTGTCCAAGACGGCA
>JAEUSO010000491.1:0-1073 GCA_016788605.1 Candidatus Kapaibacterium sp.
TCTCAAACCGATTCAGCAATTGCAATCGCTGAACGCCGGCTTGCGTATGACAGCAGCGAGACCGCAAAACTCCGCTACGCATCGGTGTTGGAGTTCGGTGATCCGCGAAAGGCAATTAGCGTGTATGAAGAGTTCAACAAAGAATATCAGAATGAATTCACCCTGATGCGCCTTGCCGCGCTCTACGAACGACTGCGGATGAAATCCCGATATATCGAAACGTTGCGCTCAATCCATAGCATTGACCCCGACAATCAATTCGTCACAGAATCGCTACTTGATGCACTTATTGAAAACCGTCAGTATGCACAAGTGGATTCACTTCTCGTCAGTTTAACCAATAGCGTTTCATCTGCATTTCACACAGAGCAATACATCAGCTTTGGTACGGCACTGCTATCAGATACAAGTAAACAGGCAACATCGGCTATAGAAGGGTATGCGCGGGGCATCAATGCAAACCACCACCGTTCAGCACCCGTGTTTGAAATTGCCGGCTACCTGCTTCACAGAATTGACAGCACAACATCAATGATGCAGTGCTTTGCACGCGCCCAAATGCTCAATGATTCAACACCGGATGCAGCAATCCGTGTCGGCTCGTACTTATTGCAAAACAGCTTTTATGCAGAGGTTAGCGCAATCACCAAACCTGCATCAAAAAAGTTCAAGGATGAATACCGTTTGCCGTTACTTGAAGCATACGCATATTCACGGTTAGATTCTGCCCGATCAGCAATACACGCTCTGACCCGCGCCAGAAATGCAGACAGTTCCGTACCTGAAATCTGGTTTCAGCTTGGCTATTTGTATGATAAACTCAATCAACATGACAGTTCAGATTTCTGTTATGAAAAGACGATTTTCTTACAATCCGACTTTGCCTTGGCGCAGAATAACTATGCGTACTCACTCTCGCTCCGTAAGAAAAAATTACCCTATGCACTCGAACTATCCATGTCATCCTTATCGAAGGATTCGTTGAACTCATCCTACCTTGACACTTACGGCTGGATACTATATCAAATGGGACGGCATAGCGAAGCGGAAACCTATCTGCTGAAGGCGATTGA
>JAEUSO010000491.1:1083-1344 GCA_016788605.1 Candidatus Kapaibacterium sp.
ATTCCGCTACACTTTTCGAGCATTTGGGCGATAATTACAGCAAACTCGGACTCACCGAGAAAGCAAAAGACGCTTGGCGCAACGCTCTGAGATTAGACGAATCACGGATGGAGGTGCGAAAGCGTTTGCAGTTATGGAAGTAAAACAAAGGACATAAAGTATGTTTGTCATCATCGGATTTATCGTCGTCTTCGGCAGCGTAATCGGCGGCTATGTGATGCACCACGGCGAGTTAGCCATCCTTTGGCAGCCGACTGAGTT
>JAEUSO010000492.1 GCA_016788605.1 Candidatus Kapaibacterium sp.
AACTGCGTTGTGCTGTAGTACTCATAGTCATTCCCACACCGCTTGCTATAGAATTATTTCCTGCCGCTGTATTTGAAAGTCCACCCAATACAACCGATAAGCCGCCACCTGCAACACCATTCTGACCGCCTATTACTGTTGCCCCATTTCCGGTTGCTTGATTATTTATACCACCGCTTACGGTAGTGTAATCACCACTTGCGGTATTCTGACGTCCGCCGCCAATACTTGAATTCAAGCCGTTTGCCACCTGAGTTGCATCAGTACGATCTGTTTGCCAATCTACTGCTCGTGAACCCCGTTTATTACCCCCCGAAGGTGAGTTATTTGCTACTTGTGCAGTCAATGCTCCATTTCCTTTGGGTGTTAGAGCTATGTCAATATCCGTTCCGGCACCTGTTGCTGCAAACTGATGAACAGGAGCAGATACCGAGTTTGGCGATGCAGTATTGAGTGACTCGGTGAAGTATTGCAGTCCTGCTGTTTGCCATGCAGGTACGCCACCCACCACAGAAAGAACTTGGTTCGTAGAACCGATTCCCAAGCGAACATAGTCCGTTCCGTTATAGTACATCACATCGCCGGTTGCATCCGAGCCAAGGGCAATCTTAGTACCACTCACTGCATTGTCGGCAATCTTTGTTGTTGTTATTGCACCTGTTCCTATTGTCAGTGCGCCGGCATTCGTGATTGTTGCATCGCCGCTCAAGCCAACACTGTTCCATTGTGATCCATTGGCTATCAAGAGGTTTGCGTTTGTCGCCGTTGTTGTTCCGAGTGTTACGCCGTTGATTCGTGCTACCGTCGGGTTTGGATACGAACCGCTCAAATCGCCGCCTGCTGTTCCGCCTGAACTGACAGGTGACCACGAAGGGATACCAGCGTTCACTGTCAATACCTGTCCGGCAGTTCCGATCCCCAAGCGCACATAGTCCGTTCCGTTATAGTACATTACATCGCCGGTTGCATCCGAGCCAAGGGCAATCTTAATACCGGTCACTGCATTGTCGGCAATATCAATTGTACCAACGCCACCATTTATAATCTCACCAGTACCAACCGACGCAGTTGCGAGTTTGGACTGTGTTATAGCGTTCGATGCAATCATACCATTTGTAACTTTCAATGCTCCAATAGTGGTAGCACCTGTACCATCAATTGTCACATCTCCGGTAACTGCCGTGCTGTTCCATTGTGTACCATTTCCGATTAAAAGGTTACCGCTTGTTGCTGTTGTTGAACCAAGTGTTACACCATTAATTCGTGCTACCGTCGGGTTTGGATACGAACCGCTCAAATCGCCGCCTGCTGTTCCGCCTGAACTGACAGGTGACCA
>JAEUSO010000493.1 GCA_016788605.1 Candidatus Kapaibacterium sp.
TCGACTTGTATTCTATGGTATCAACAATCATTCTCATAAGGTAGGTGTGGAAGTATGCCTCGCACTCAACTTCCTTATCCCTGTCAAGCATATTCGACAGGATAAATTGGCATATATGAACACATTCATGCGCCAGTGCACACCAATCCACCTTTGTACCCTTGAAACCGTTAGGCAATACGATAAAAGCAATCGGACCTGCATCATTCCCTATGGCTTTACTATTGGCGCACGAAACCCAACCCCATGCTTGCGTCTGTGCATAGACAGATCGGGATACTGCATTCCACGCATGAGCTGCATCAGATTCTTTCCCCTTGCGCCGGGTAAGCCACTTATCAATAAAGACCTCATCAGCACAGTAGCATAAGTACAGCGAAGCGAACGCCTCGAACTGCCCTAAGTGTATTTGCTCAACGAACGGCTTACTATCATACTGCAGATCTTCCGTTTTACTTTTTGGCATATCACACTCCAAGCTGATCCAACACTTCGGGCGACGCTTGCTGCGTTTGCTTTGCCTGCTCGCGGAAGGTATCGCGCGCCAATTCGCCCTGCACAGCCGATTGCGCCTGCTGCTGAATTTTTGCCTGCACCATCTGCTGCTGCTGCTCTTGCTGATACCGCTTGTATGATTCCATAAAACCAAGCAATGTTTTCTTTTGCATTTCAGGAATATCCGACACCTCAAGGAGCATCGGCAGGAATACCTCGTAGGGAACTTGCCCTTGCATCATTTGGAATGTTTCCTGCAAGTCGTTCCGCAGTTGCTCGCGCGCTATCTCGGTATCCGGCACAGCTTTTACCGCGATATTGGTACGCATATTCACAATGGTATCCAGTACATCGGTGTCGTCAAGCTGCAACCCGGCAACGTCGGGGTCGTCGCCAATAATCATAGGCATGAACTTTGGCGGAACATAATTTTTAATCATCCACAGCGCGCTTTCCGTTACGTGCTTCCGCCACAGCGAGAAGTTTGTAAAGAACGGCACGCGCCCAAGCCCCGCCGCCGACTGACGTGCGCGAACCGTCTTACTGGATTCCGCCGCATTCTCCGCCAATCCCATGATATTCTGTCCGCCGCCCTTGCGCGTCATAAACTCATCGGCAATAGAAATCAGTCGGTAGAAATCGCTCGACACCTGTGCGTTGGGATGGGTTCTGAATGTTTCACCCAACTGTTTTACAGGAACAAAGCTCGCGGTCTTGCTGAACTCATTCCGCAAGTGTTCCAACGTCCAGTCCTTCTCTAATTTTTGCGGAACGACCTCGGTAATATTCTTTGCCGAGCGCGCCACCTGATTATCAACTTCGGATATCTGCCTGTTC
>JAEUSO010000494.1 GCA_016788605.1 Candidatus Kapaibacterium sp.
CATTGCCGAATGCCGACGGTACAAGCGGACAAGTACTTCGTACAGACGGAGCTGGAAACCTCAGTTGGGCTACAACCAGTTTGCAATACTTCACCGAAGCACGCAACAATACAGCACCGAATGCAACAGTACCGGTACATCAATTCGCAGCTTCAGGTACAGAAACAAACATTGATCTTGCTCTAACACCAAAAGGTACTGGTGCATTGACTGCACAAATGGCTGATGGAACAATCGCCGGCGGAAATAAACGTGGTCAATATTCTCTGGATTTACAAAGATTTCGTAATGCAGCTACACAAGTTGGATCTGGTGATTACAGTACACTTGTCGGTGGCGCAAGAAATACCACCTCAGGGTATGGCTCGTCTATCATTGGTGGTGCAAATAATACTGCATCCGGTGGATTTTCTGTAGTGGCAGGTGGTGAAGATAATACTGCCGGTGGTGATCATTCTGCAATTCCGGGCGGTCGTGGGCTGACGTTATCCGGTCAGGGCAGTTTTGGTTTTCTAGGAGGTAATTCTGGTGCTAACAATATGACCATCACTACTACTAATACATCTGTATTTGGTAATACAGATCTTTGGCTTGCGAATAATGATAATACACCTCGTTCACTCCGTTTCTACGAACAGTATAATACCGCAGGTGCATTCCCAAGTGGAACAAACTTTGTCGGTTTCCGCGCACCGAACAGTATTGCTGCCGATGTAACATGGACATTGCCAAATGCCGATGGTACAAATGGTCAAGTGCTGCAAACAAATGGTAGCGGAACGCTGTCGTGGACAACACCCGGTTCACCGGTTCTAACCAAGTATCAAACAGAGACAACGGGATCGTTTGGCGCAGATGTGAATAATTATGCGATAAGCACTGCTGCCACACATTACCGTATTAGTGCAACATCAGCTATCAACCTGACAGGGATTGATGCCACCGCATCCGGCGATGGACGAATGATTATCTTGACCAACGTCAGCACATTTGCAATCACCCTCAAGCATCAGGATGCAGGGTCGTTATCGCAAAACCGTTTCCTCTTCCCGGGACCAAGTCCTGCGGACATTGTGCTTGCAGCAAACGGTTCGGTGACACTCATCTACGATACGACATCAGGCGCGTGGCGCTTGCTCTCGAATAACTAATCATGGCGGCGTGTCCCTTTGCTACAAGTGGGAAGGGACACCGTTTTCACTTTTGATAACGAACCAACAAACGCTATGAAACTCACACTACTTACTGTACTTTGCCTTTGTGCAATCATACCGGCGGCGGCGCAAACACTCGCGCCACTCCGCACTCAGGAAGTCCTGCTCTATTCAAC
>JAEUSO010000495.1 GCA_016788605.1 Candidatus Kapaibacterium sp.
CTATGATCTGTACTATATATTCTATTCGCACTTGCAATAATTGCCCGATCCCCCCCATCTCCTAATGCTACATTTTGGGGACGCAAACCATACGTCTGTCCTCCATCGGTCGAGACAAAAAGATTCTGTATCGCGGTATTGACAACTATAAAGTTTTTTGCAAAGTAGCGCACTGCATTCGACTGGACTGAGTACGATAACCCATTGGGAAGCAATGCCGGCATCCATGTGCTGCCTCCATTTGAACTGACAGAAAACTGCTGTCGTGTTGATGCAGAAACGATATTATCATCGTCAAGTGCATCTACAACAAAGTTATCCGTTCTCATATAACTCAGCAGACGCAATTTGGTACAGTTGCTATCCGAACGATACAAAGTCCGGAACGTCCCTGTTACTATAACTTCACCTGTCGTTAGCGGAATCGTCGTGAACGACAAACTGAACCATCCCATACGTTCGACATCAAAGTTCAGTTTTGTAATAACCGGCGAAGAGGATAGGGGATGAACAACTTTATACACTTCCGTGAAATTTCCGGCAAAGACAACCGTACTGTCGTTCAGCCACGAGCTTCCTCCCGCAGGAAGTAGGTCTGTTACAGCCCATGTAGTCCCGCTGTCGTTACTATACGCCATACGGTTGAATTGTGCATTCAATGATTGATAACATACAGCAAGAGTTCCGTTGCGAAGTTGTTTAATATGAAACGGGACAAATTGATTAATGATAACGGAGCTCTTTGAAGGTATCCATGTTAAGCCGCCGTCGTTGGAGGTGTAAATACCATCGCTAAATGCCGCACAGTATAATGAATCCGAAATTTGTTGTACCGCACCATTGCTATACGTCGGGTTGTGCCACAATTTTCTACTTGCTCCGGTTACTATATCAATCGCATAAATACTTCCATAATTTTCAGCACCTCCCATAACAACCAGATACTCCGAACCTTGCCGATGTGTTATACTCAAGAATAAGGGCGGAAGCGAATCAAAGCGTTGTTCTCTCCATGTACGCCCTCTATCCATACTTACCAATACTACTGAACTATCAGTTGTCACAACCACCGTATCACCATTGAACGAAGGCATGTTCAGATAGTATGCCGGACTGATACCCGGAATTTGCTGCCACGTATCACCGCCATTATCCGAGCGGACTATGATGCCATAGCTACCGAATACCACAAGCGTATCACCGCCTAAGTTCAGACCCCTGACGTGCGTACCCGACAAACATGTTGTGGTGTACCGCTGTGCATATGCACTAAGAGTACAGAGTAGCGTAACGATAACGGATAACGTGAACGTGGTGAGATTCATAGATG
>JAEUSO010000496.1 GCA_016788605.1 Candidatus Kapaibacterium sp.
GTACTTACATTTTTCCGTCCTGTCAAGTGCTACACTTGAGAGCTTTATTCCACTCTGCTTTCTCTGTATTTTCTTGGGCAGGTGTAGCACCTGCACGGACTAAAGCACCGGACTAAGCATCATTGATACAATACTCAATCAATCTTTGAGCAATATATTCATTCGTATAATCTTTGTCTCTCAAGTCCAGCATAGAAATCAGATTAACTGCATAATCAACAGAAAAAATCTGATCATACTTTACCCCATCTTTCTCAAATGTACGCTGGTCGTTTGTTTCATCTAAACTAAAGAAGAATATATCAGAATGTATATCGAGATAGTCACGCACATAGATTAGTAACTCATCAGGTTGAATACTGATTCCCATCTCATTATACAAGTCGCCTAACAATTCAGGACTCGTTAAGTAATCCATAAAATCGATCAATTTCATAAGTGTGTATCATAGGTTGTACTAAAGCACTTAGAGTCAAATAACAAGATGTCACGTTATGTGCTGTTATATGCAGCCCCACACGGTCTCCTACTGCGAGCGCACAGTGAACAGCAGTCCGACGATAATCACGCAGGTGGCAGCCACAACAAGCGGCTCAAGAATATCATCCCATGCCGAGCTTGGGCGGGGCGGAACGGCGGCGGTGGTGAACTCCTGTTTGGGAACTTCCACAAGCGCAACGTCGGCGCGGGCAATGGCATCGGTGTGATGCTCGATGATGGTGAATGGCGGCGACGACACCGTGCCGGCGCGGAGTTCCACCCGAACCGTCCGCAACAGGGAATCGCCCGATGACGGATGGAGTGCATAGCGCACACCGCATTCCGCAATACGAATATCATAGTGCGGTCCAAGTGAATCAGTTAGAGTAATGCCGCGTTGCGCCGCCGTTTGGCGCAGATGCTGACGCACCACCCACGCGCCTGTTCCCTCGGCAACAGTTATGTTTATCCGTGCCGGTGCAACGGCGGGATGTGAAAAAAATGCGGCTGCGGCTCGGGCGCACACGGTATCGGTAAGGAGGAAGTTCCGGTCGGGTTGTGCGGCTGCGGCGACAAACAACGGCATCATTGCACACACAACAACGGCGGCAATGATGATGTTTGGGAAATATGGGCGGGATTGAACCATTTGGACGGCGCAAAGTTAGGCGGCAGACACTAACTTCGCATTGAACTCTTGGGCGGCAGCGATTGATTCTCCGCCATGAATAACGCAGAAAGCGATTCACCGTCACCACTGCATGGCATACCTCCGTATCGAAAAAGTTGTGCATTCCCTTAGTGCCGCCGAGCGCACGGCGGTAGAGAATGCCCTTGCCAGCCACCACC
>JAEUSO010000497.1 GCA_016788605.1 Candidatus Kapaibacterium sp.
CTTCTGCTACCTGTTCGGCAAGATTATCAAGACGGCGCGGCAGGTTGCGCTCTTCGTTCAGCGCTGAAATCAGCACACTGACCGATGGTAGCGGTACATCGGGAATCGCGCTGTAAAGATTTCTCGCTCGGTAATGTTTAGCAATCAACCTGACGATAATCGGAAACAAAACAACGGTATGGATAATTATTACCGTAGCACCGAAAAAGAGTATCCCGTAAATCCAGAATGTCATACAACGCTGATAATTGATATGTGGCAAATTACGAAATGCGTACTCTTTTGAACTGTTGACTTCATACTATATACACGAAGTATGTTCTTTATCCGTAAAAGCACGTAATTTATTTGTAACTGTTTTTTTCTTTGAGTGTCGTGGAGCACTGATTGTATATTTGACTGTTACATAATCAACCACCAACCCGTACCGCTATCGTCCGTTTATACTCCGTGAAACCATAATCATACGTAATGTGTTTTTTCCGTACTCGCAATTATTAGTACTGTCTTACACATTCATACCGGAGTTCAGGATGAAGCTACCTCTCTCATCACGTCTTGCTGTCTGTATCGCATTGGCACTGTCCATGTGCGTTTCGGCTCGTGGCGCATTGCTGCCGACGGGCGCAACAATCCTTTCATCATCAGCCAAGGGGTTTGCACTTACCTATAAACCGAAACTAACTGCGTTTGATACGACGTATTTGCAGGATGGAACACTGACCGTGTTTCCAAAGATTGACGGTGCTTTTCCTCTTCGTCCGCAACACGGGGTACAACAAACCGCAGGCGTGAGTTTCCTTCTTACCGTACCATCTGCCAACGGCTGGAAGCCAAAGGAAACAACTGTCTTGATAGAAAAATCGTATGCAATCGGTATGATAACTCCGGCGGTCGTTGTACCAATGACTCTAAGCGAAACAGGTCGTGACCAAGCAATCACATTCACAAAAGCGGAAGTGAAACCCCCGGTAGTCACCGAATGGGCTGTGTATCATTATGAAGGGCTTTCGGGCAACAGACATATTGTCCGTGTTACGCTCTCTGCGTGGAAACGCGATGCCCAAACCGGTAAACTGATTATTCCGACTTCAATTTCCGTCGGTGTTGATTTTATCACGCCAACGCAACAGCAGCCGGCATCACGAACAGATGATAATGGTATTGAACTGACATTGAATCACAACCAAACCCGTTCTTTTGTCACAACACTGCCGCAAGCATTGGCTAAGACCACTCCGGTCGTACTGAATTCAGACATAAGCAATGGAACATGGGTTCGTATCCCGGTTACTGCAAGCGGAGTATATAAAGTGGATG
>JAEUSO010000498.1 GCA_016788605.1 Candidatus Kapaibacterium sp.
TTTGCGTCGTCGCTCGACCAAATCGGTCCATTCACCCATACTGTTGACGATACCGCACGGTTACTTGACGCACTGAGCGGGCATGACAGCCACGACTCGACAACCGCATCACTTCCACCAACAAATGCCCTTTCAACATTGAATGAAGAAATAGCAACACCTGTCATTGGCATCCTGCCAGATGAGTTACTCGACGGTTGTTCTGATTCGGTTATGACATCATATCAATCAACACTTGATGTGATGAAAAATGCCGGATGGTCTGTCGTCACTGTTGAGTTGCAAGGTAAAGATGCATGGATTCCGACGTACTATATTCTAGCAACAGCGGAAGCATCATCGAACCTTGCCCGATTCGATGGCGTGCGGTATGGAGTGCGCCCTGAACTTGGCAATGATGAGGACGTATTCACAGCCACACGCACGCACGGGTTCGGCGATGAAGTGAAGCGCCGCATTATGTTAGGTACGTATGTACTCTCATCCGGCTACTACGATGCGTACTACAAAAAAGGTCAGCAAGCACGCCGACTTGTCTATGACGGTTACACGGCATTGTTCACAAAATGCGATGCACTCTTCCTGCCCACAACACCAACGACAGCATTCAAACGTGGTGAAAAATCCGGCAATCCTATAGCGATGTACTTAAGCGACCTCTTCACCGTCTCTGCTAACCTTGCAGGAATTCCCGCAATCAGTTTCCCGACAGGAACAGATACAAACGGATTACCAATCGGTATGCAGTTGCAAGCGGCAACGATGCGCGATGAATATCTGCTCAATTTGACAAATAAAACAGTGGCGTTGCTCTCGGCGAAGTCCTGATTTTACAATTCGACATTACGTTATCACAATATTCATGCGGTTAGTTTTTCCCATAGTTACAAGTTTTATTTTCATCATTGCCTGTACAACAGTCATTGCACAAACAGCGTCGTCGCAAGCAAACGATGTGACCGGCGATTCGATTCAGCAGATGCGTTTCATCGCAGAAAAAATCGGGCTGTTGCCGACGCTTCAACGCGATGAACAACGGCTGCGTGATACGACAAAGGCACTATACCCTTTACTCTCGGCGAAGACGGTTGATAGTATATTTCACTCGATGAACTTCGAGACACTTGCATTGAAAAGTGCGCGGCGGGCATTCTTAAAACACTTCAGCACTCAAGAGTTCGATACCCTTGTACGTTTTTTCAAGCAAGGTTTCTTTCCTGAACGCTCAGCGACATTAAAGAAGTATGATATGAGTCAGGCGACGTTGATGGATGAAATGGCGAATGAGTACCAGAAAGTTATGGACTATGCTGCGAAC
>JAEUSO010000499.1 GCA_016788605.1 Candidatus Kapaibacterium sp.
GGGGAGCTACTGATACCGGAACTTACGTAGTTACAGTAAAGGGAGTGAATAGTACGCTTTCATCGCAAACACAGTGTACTGTCAAGGTGATACAACGAACAGCATCGCCCCGCTGGCGCGTATTCAATGAACTGCCAAATTTTAATTCACTGCATATAGATAAACAGAATATAGTTCATCTACTCCGCAACCATTCAACGGAAAAGATTTTATACAAAAGCTCACTAAAAGATTCGGTATGGAGAGAGGATACTATCCCGCTACAGTACGACTTTGCAAATCTTCAGACATACATACTGTCCTCTGCCCAGTTCACTGTTGATCTAAAGGGTAAAACATGGATACCGGTCAGGGACTACGGTCTACTGGAATATAAGAAGCCGTTCCTTTCGCTTTATAGCCCGTCTAACAGTCCTATCCTCGATCTTTGGTACGGTAGCTCAATGGTGAACTCTAAAGGTGAAATGGTTTTTATAGGATCGAACCCTGTGAAAAACACATCTGGTATGTCGGTTAAATCGGATACAGGATGGACAACGCAAATATTATACGCTCCATTCACTGCCACAGGGGCGATTCCATTTTCGGGTAGAGTAGTAATGGATTCGGCTAATACCTATTGGGTGACGCTGAATGATGTATGTTTTAGAATTCTAAACGGTAAGAATGTCATACAACGCAGAGATTCATCTACAGGATTGGATGCTTCGAAAGTACACATACCATACGGATGCGATTCGGCGGGTACCGTTTGGGTGACATCAAAGGACGTGTCAAAGTTCTGGATTTCTTTCTATAAAGATTCGACGTGGTATGATATTAAGGGTCCTGACACATCAAAAAGGAAGTGGATAGGTACAGTCATGGATAAGATGGGGCGAACATGGATTTTACGTGATGATGCTTTGTTTATGTGTAATTCGAAACAATGGTTCAGTTACGATGTGAGCGACTTGCCATTAAGCTCAGGGTATGTTTTCGGAATAGCGATAGATACGAATATGAACCTGTGGATTATCACATCGTCCCATAAATTATATGCTGTTAATCCCAATGGATTGTCCGGCGTACCGTTAGGTCCTGTGGTATTGACAACTTCTGTCAACGAAGAACCGGATGCAGATGTCGGCGCACTTTCGCTATCACCAAATCCAGCATCAGATTTCGTGAAATACCACGTGAAACCGGACGTAGTTCGTGGGTACATTACAATTCACGATTATACAGGACGGATTGTGAAGAACGTTCCACTGACGATGTTGCAAGGAGAAATCACAACTGATGACCTTGTCAACGGTGTCTATATGTTCCGT